>CAYIRZ010000123.1:0-8127 GCA_964365845.1 uncultured Streptomycetaceae bacterium | reverse complement strand
ATTTCAATGTCGTGCATTTTGAACTCGCGCCAGATTTCATGGTAGATGTCGGAGCGCAGCGCTGCCGTGCCTTCTTGCGGGTCCTCGATCCAGACGCCGAGCTCGAGATCGATGCCGCTTTCGCCGAACTGCAGAATCAGCGCTCCGGGCCCGGGCTCCCGCAGTACCCGTTTATGGTGTTTTGCCGCATCCACCATGATCTGCATCGCGGTGTCGAGATCCGAGTGATAGCTGATTTGGACGGTCAGCGCCACGCGTATGCGCGGGTCGGTGTAGGAGTGATTGATCACCGTCGAGGTGATGATGGTCTCGTTCGGAATGATGGCTTCCAGCCCGGTCAGGCTACGCACCACGACATAGCGTGCCGTCATCTTGGTGAGCTGGCCGGTATGCTGATCGATCGTGACCAGGTCCCCGATGTTCACCGAGCGATCCATCAGGATAATGAAACCGCTGATGTAATTGCTGGCGATTTTCTGCAGGCCGAAACCGATGCCGACGCCGAGCATGCCGCCGAACACCGATAACAAGGTGAGATCGATGCCGACCGCCGGCAGCACGATCATCACCGCCGCCAGGATCAGCAGCGCCTGGATGAGCTTGGAAAACATCACGCGCAGGTTGATGTCGAGGCTGGTCGCCCGCATGAGCCGCGTCTCGAGGAATCGTCCGAGCCATAGGGCGAGCAGCAGCGTGACCAGCACCGACAGCGCGCCTTGCAGAATCAGCAGCAGGGAAATGCGCTGCTTGCCGATGCGGAAATCGTAGTCGTCGAGAAAACCGATGATGTCCGGCCACAGGCCGGTGATGTAGAGCGCAACGCCGAGCCATACTGTCCACGCTATGGAGCGCTCCCATGCGCGCAACCGGCCGCCCGGCGCGAAAGTGTGCCGCAACATGTAGAAGGTGATCCGGATAAGCGCCAGGGAAAACAACAGCGGCACGGCGATGTTGAGCAGATTGACCGGATGATGCCAGTAGTGGAGCAGCCATCTGCCGAGCAGTATTAGAATCAGCGCAGAGAGCGGAAACATCAGGCGCTGTACGCTGCCGGCGCCGAGCGTCAGTGTGCCATCGACGTCGGCGCGGCTGATGACCTGGTGCAGGTAAAGGCGTTGCAACTGCCACGCTCCCCCGAGGCAGAACAACAGCACGCCGAGCTGCCACAGCACATGGATTTGCTGCAGGTCGGCAATCAGATCGGCAATCAAGCTACTCATTTTGTTGGGAAATCCGGAGATGCGAGTGCTGCCGGATCGAGCGGCGATTGTAACATGGCGGCGATCGCCGCCTCCGCCGCGCCTTGGCCCGCAGGCATTGCCACATACGCATCACGCGCACGGAAAATCTATCAATTTGTGAGGTTTCTTGGAGCCGGCGTAAAAGTTTGCCCACAATTTGGAAATATTATCCTTGTAATGTAACGGTGTGTAACAAAATGGGCAGAAAGCATGTCAAACTAAAATTTGTTGTATCACTGCATGCACTGGAGGAAATGATGCGGTTGTTCCAGGATGTTTCGTTGACCGGGCCATGAAAATGGGCGGAACGTCTACTGCGTGAAGGATAACGGCGCCGGTTTCGACATTTTCGCTGCCTGAAGGAGAACGTAATGGCTAATTTTGAAAAAGTCGAAATCCTGCTGGTTGAAGACAATCAGACCGACGCGGAGCTGGCGGTGCGGGCACTCACAAAAAGCAAGCTCGCCAACCACGTGACCTGGCTCAAGGATGGCGCCCAGGCGCTGGACTTTCTATTTTTCACCGGGCAGTACGCGAGCCACGACAGGCAGAGCCCGAAGCTGATACTGCTCGATCTCAAGCTGCCCAAGGTCGACGGCATTGAAGTGCTGAGACGGATCAAGGCCGATGAGCGGACCCGAATGATCCCGGTGGTCATGCTGACGTCATCGGCTAAGGAGAGCGACATCGTCGAAAGCTACAAGCTCGGCGTCAACAGTTACATCGTTAAGCCCGTGGATTTCGAACAGTTTAGCGAAACCGTGGTGAAAGCGGGGCTCTACTGGATGCTGGTGAACAAGCCGCCTGTCCATGACGGCGGAAATGCCGAATAAAGGCCGTGAAATAGTTCCTTGTTCACCGGGCGGGAAGATGTTTAATAAGGCCTGTAGGGGGTAAACAGTTGAAAATCCTGCTGGTCGAAGACGCGCCGGACGATGCCGAGTTGTGTGTGCGTGAGTTGACTCGGTCGGGGCTGAGCGTCGTCAGCCGGTGTGTAGACACCCGTGAGGCATTTGAAAAGGCGCTCGGAGAGTTCGACCCCGATTTAATTCTTTCCGACTTCAGCCTGCCGGGCGCTTTCGACGGCCTGCTTGCTCTGGAGATTGCGCGGAACTGGCCCAAGGAAATCCCCTTCATTTTCGTATCCGGCACTATTGGTGAAGAGCGCGCCGTCGAAGCGATGAGGCGCGGCGCCGCCGACTACGTGCTCAAGGATCGTCTCAGCCGGCTGGTGCCGGTGGTCGAGCGCGCGTTCAAGGAAAGCCAGGAACGCATTGCCCGCAAAAAGGCCGAGCAGGCACTCGAGGAGACCCGCAGCCGGCTCGACAGCGTTGTGTCTTCTCTGGCAGACGTGGTGTGGTCGATGTCAGCCTCTCCTTACAGATTGGTTTACATCAATCCGGCTGCCGAAACGGTTTACCAGCGCCTGATCTCCGACTTCCAGGAAAACCCCGGCCTGTGGCTCGAAGTGATTCATCCCGCGGACCGCAAGCAGATTGAAAAATTGCGGGAAAGCGCGCTGTGGGGAGAGGCGTTCGATTCGGAATACCGCATCGTCTGGCCGGGCGGTGAAGTGCGCTGGGTTCACGACCGTGGCAAGCCGGTGCGCGATGCTCATGGCCGCGTGGTCAGGATAGATGGTCTCGCGCGCGACATCACGCGACGCAGGATGCAGCAGGAAAGGATCACGCGCTTGAGCCGCATTCACGCCGTGTTGAGCGGCATCAATTCCGTCATCGTGCGGGTGCGCGACAGGGAGGAATTGTTCCGCGAGGCGTGCCGTATTGCGGTCGAGGATGGGGGATTCAAGCTGGCCTGGGTCGGACTGTTGAACAAGCGCACGTTGGAGGTCATCCCCCAGATCTGGGTAGGCAACGAGACCGGCTTTCTTGCCCAGATCAGGTTGTCGGCACGGGAGGACGTGCCGGAAGGCGTGGGCGTCACCGGGATCGCAATCCGCACCGGCAAACCGGTGTTCGTGAATGACATCGCCAGTGATAAGCGCATGGGAGTCCCGCAACGGTCGCTGGAGCGTGGGTTCCGGGCGATCGTTGTATTGCCCTTGCTGGTCGAGGATGAGGCGGTAGCCGTATTGGCGCTGTATGCAGCCGAAACCGGTGTGTTCGATCAGGAAGAGATGAAATTGCTTACCGAACTGTCCGGAGACATCTCGTTTGCGCTCGAGTATATCGAAAAGCGGGAAAGGCTGGATTATCTCGCCTATTACGATGCGCTGACAGGACTGCCCAACCGCCAGCTCTTCTACGAGCGCATGAACCAGGTTCTGGAATCGGTGCAACAGAATGCCGGCAAGTCGGCATTGCTGGCGCTCGACCTGCAGCGGTTCGGTGTGATCAACGACACCCTCGGCAGGCAGGCGGGAGACCTGCTGCTCAGGCTGGTTGCACAGCGTCTGGTGCAGGCGCTGCAAGACCATGGATGGATCGCGCGCGTGAGCGCCGATGTCTTTGCAGTCGTGCTCTCCGATGTCAAGGAAGAAGCTGACGTTGCGCGCGTTCTCGAAGAAAAAATCATTGCCTGCCTGGATCAACCATTGAACGTGGAGGGCCACGAACTCAGAATCTCGGTCAAATGCGGTGTCGCCCTGTTTCCCGCGGATGGGCACGATGCGGACGGCTTGTTAAAAAATGCCCAGGCAGCGCTGAAAAAAGCCAAGAATTCGGGATACAAGTACCTTTTTTATGCGCCTGATATGAACGCCAAGGTTGCCGAGAGACTGACTCTGGAAAACCGGTTGCGGGTCGCCGTGCTCGAACAGCAATTCGTATTGCACTACCAGCCAAAGGTGAATCTCACCTCCGGTAAAGTCAGCGGACTCGAGGCGCTGCTGCGCTGGGCGAGTCCTGACCTGGGTTTGCGGCTTCCTGCTGAATTTATCCGGGTTCTCGAGGAAACCGGCCTGATACTGGAAGTGGGCCGCTGGGCGCTGCAGAAGGCGACTGCCGACTACATTGCATGGAAGGCCGGGGGTTTGCACCCGCCGCGCATTGCGGTCAACGTCTCCATCCTGCAGTTGCATCACAAGCGGTTCGTGGAAGACGTCAGGGCCGCGATTGACGTCAACGGCACGCCTTGTGCATACATCGATCTCGAAATCACCGAAACCATGCTGATGGAAGACATCGAAAACAGTATCCGCAAGCTCAACGAGATCAGGGCGATGGGCGTGCAATTGGCGCTCGACGACTTCGGCACCGGTTACTCTTCCCTGAGCTATATCGCGAAGCTGCCGGTCAGTGCGTTGAAGATTGATCGTTCATTCATCGCCGCGGTCACCGAAAGCCCGGAGCATAGGGCGATCGTGTCGGCGGTGCTTTCGCTGGCGCGCGCGCTTAACCTGAAAGTGATCGCGGAAGGCGTCGAAACCGAAGAGCAGGCCAAAGTGCTGCGCCTGCTCAATTGTGACGAGATGCAGGGCTACCTTGTCAGTCCACCGCTGCCGTCGGAAAAGATCGAACACCTGATCATGTGATCGGCCCCGCGGGACTACGGGTTCCTGCGAGTCATGACCGCGGCGAAGAAACCGTCGGTGCCATGCCGGTGCGGCCACAGCTGCAGGTAAGGGCCGGTATCGAGGTCAATGCGCTGCTGTTTTAAAATTTCACTGCAATTCAATAAATTGAAGTCAGGATGTTGCTCCAGGAAGGCGTTGACGATGTCCTGGTTCTCCTCGGCGAGCAGGCTGCAGGTGGCGTAAACCAGGCGTCCGCCCGGTTTGAGCAGCCGGGCGGCGGAACCGAGAATGGCCGCCTGTTTGAGTTTCAACTCTTCCAGGGTCTGCGGTGATTGCCGCCACTTAAGGTCCGGATTGCGGCGTAGCGTACCCAGTCCGCTGCACGGTGCATCGACCAGCACGCGGTCGATCTTGCCGGAGAGACGCTTTACCCGGGTGTCGTTCTCGTTCTGAATCCGTTGCGGGTGCAGATTGGACAGCCCCGAGCGCTTCAACCGGGGTCTCAATTGCGCCAGCCGTTTCTCGGAAACGTCGTAGGCATAAATGCGCCCGTGCGACTGCATCATGGCGCCCAGCATCAGCGTCTTGCCGCCGGCGCCGGCGCAGAAATCGACGACGAGCTCGTGGCGTTTCGGCGCCACCAGGTAGCCCAGCAACTGGCTGCCCTCGTCCTGTACCTCAACGCTGCCATCGAGGAACAGCGGATGGCGGTTGAGCGCGGGCTTTCCCTTGAGCCTGATGCCGAGCGGGGAAAAAGGCGTTGCTTCGCCCTGGAGGCCGCTGGCCGCGAGCCGGCCCAGGACGGTATCGCGGTCGGCGCGCATCGTGTTGACGCGCAGATCGAGCGGCGCCGGTTGCTGCAGCGCGCGGCCAAGCGCGAGAATGTCCGCCTCGGGCATCTGCGGCCTGAGACGCTCGACCAGCCAATCCGGGAAATCGGTCTGCACCCCAAACGGCAGATTGTCGAGCGACGTGGCCTTGATCTCAGCCAGCCATTCGGCTTCGCCGTCCGTGAGTGCGGCGTGCAATTCACGCCCGCTGATTCCCGCGATGCGTGCCAAATAGGCGAGCAGCAGGCGGCGCGGCGCGGCATCCCCTGTCAGATGATCGAGCAACCGCTTGCGCCGCAGTACGCCGAATACCGACTCGGCAACGAAAGCGCGGTCATTTTGGCCGAGCCCGCGGTGTTCGCGGAAGTAGCGGCTGAGAATGGCGTCGGCGGGATGATCAAAGACGAGCACGCGGCGCAGGGCTTCTGTCGCCGCTTCGAGTTGGCTGGGGTGTATGGGCATGTATGCTTTAGAGCCTGTCTCAATAATATCCACGTGTGCGACGGGGCAATGTGGGATGCAGTTCTAGGAGCGAGCCTGCAACAATACCGCGAGTATTGTAAAGGGTTGCGACAACGAAATGCGCCCAGATTGCCCCGTCCCTTCGGGTTGTGGCCAAAACAGGCGTCTGCGTTGTCCCGTCGCTTGCCAATATTCGCGATATTGGCCGCGCTCCGCTCCTAGCAGCCATCCCGTTTTGGCCGCAACGCATCGCGCGGATAGTATTGAGACAGGCTCTACTCTTCGCTGATTTTTATTTCGCTCACGATCTGCTCGCCGGAGGGCTCGCCTTCGCGGCCGATGAAGCGGATCTTGACCGGCAGATAACGGTAATCGGTGGCGAGCCAGAACTCTATGCTCTCCTCGCCCGGACGCCGCACCTGCCTGAGCGGCAGGGCTCTGAGCATGCCTAGCGGCGTTTCAATGTTTTCTTCCTGCAGCACGTCGAGTTCGTAGATTTCAAGATCCGAACCATTGGTGACCGGCAGCTTCAGGGATCCTGGCGGAGGCGGCGCGAGTGACATCTGGTAGATGAAGCTCACCATGTCCTGGCTGCCGGCCGGCAGCGCTTCGGTGCGCCGGTTTGATATTTTTCCAAGCGTGATTTGCCCGGCTTCCCAGTTGAAATTTGCTTTCGCCACCTCGGCTTCATCGCGACGTTTGCGGCTCATCAGGAAGGTTTCCGGCCGCAGTCCGCCGGCCATGATTCTGCCTTCGCTCAGGTAATTCAAATGTTGTGGATAGAACACGTTGGCGATACCGGTGGTTTCGGAAATGCTGCCGAGTTTGTAGCGATCGCCTTCTAATTCCCACGACTGCACGGTCTTGCCGACGCTGAATTTATCGGTGCCGAGAAACAGCGTGTAAGTAATGCGGCCCTTGTTGGGCAGGCGCTTTGCCGGCGCCGTTGCGGCGACCGTGGGCGGAGTCGGGATTTCAGGCGCGGGTTTCGTGGCGGGCGTTGCGGATTCGGTGGGTACGGCAGCCGGTGCAGAGGGCGATGGCGGTTCCTGAGGCAGGGCAAGCGGTGTGGCGGCAGCGACCGTCGGAAGCGAAGACGCAACGGGCGATGCGGCACGTCGCGGCGGGCGCTTGGGCTTGGGGACAGGCTTGAGTTCAGGCGGCCGTGCTTTCGGCGGTGGCACGCTGGCCAGCCGTGCTTCCAGCAGCGGTAGTGGCGGACTCGGTTCCGGGATGCGCAACCATGCGCCGCTCATGGCGAGAATATGCAGCAGCAGCGATACGGCAACAGCGGCGAGGAAACGCCGCGTATAAGCGGCTGTCACGGCATGAGGTCAAGTTGGGTGAGGATCTGCTCGTAGTGCGTGCCGTCCTTTTCGACGATCAGCACTTTTACGGGGAAGAAATGGTGCTGCGGTGCGAGCCAGACTTCGGCGGCGCTTTCGCCGGGCTGGCGTTCTTTGACGAGGTGCAGCGTTCTCATGCGCCCGAGCGGCGTGTCGATGTCGACATCGGGGGTGATCAAATAGCGGTATTGATCGAGCTTGCGGCCATTGGTCATTGCGACGTCAAGCTGCCTGAGCTTGTCGAACGCAACGAACATGAACTGATACATGAGAGAAACCCGGTCCTGTGTTCCCGGCGGCAGCGCGGCGGTCTCCGTCTTGCCCTCATACCTGAGCGTGAGGCGTTTCTCCTGCCAGTCGAACCCGGCGGATGCCCGGCGCGCATCGTCATCGCCGTTATGGCCTTCGAAATATTCCGGCTGCAGGCCGTTGCCGATGACCCGGCCGCGGCTGACGAGGATGACCGATTGCCTGCGGAACAACGCCAGCAGGCCGACCGTATTGCTTTCGCTGACGATGCGATAGGTATTGTTTTGACTTTCGAAGCGCTCGTTGATGACCGCGAAAGGCAGGCCATTGAACAGCACGTCGTACCTTGCGGAGATGGCGCTGGGCGTGGCCGCATGCGACAACGTTTGCAGGCTCGAGAGCGGCAGAATCAGCGCGGCGCCCAGCAGTATTACGGAAACGCGCCCGATCATGTCAGGGGCTCTTAATCGTCCAGCGGCGGAGCCAGCAGCGCGCCGGATGCGGTGCGGCCCTGTTGTAACGCA
>CAYIRZ010000122.1:1626-8144 GCA_964365845.1 uncultured Streptomycetaceae bacterium | reverse complement strand
ACTACGCTTTATCGAGAGGCTGCAAACGGCCAAGAGCGGACACCCGCACGACCAGTTCGCGCGCCCGAGGGCGGGCATCGGAGGTTTCTAACGCAATTTAACTCACGCTCCGGGGGGGGCAAGCGAAGGGGGTTAAGTCTTGCATTAGGGCAAGCGAAGGGGGTTAAGTCTTGCATTAGCGTACGTTAAAGCAAGACTTGACCCCTTTTAGTTCGTACGTTAAAGCAAGACTTGACCCCTTTTAGTTATTTCCTGGGATGATAATGTCGGGACAACAACGGGTTAGCGTGGTCCGACCCGGGCAATCGATGTGGACTCGACCAGACACCCCTTACCACGGAGTGCGAAACCGCTCGTCCCTATTGACACAGTTAAGCCATATCAACGTCCGCGCTTGGCCTTGCTGATGATCTCGTCGCGCACATCGGTAATTTCACGGGCGCGCGACGCGCTGGCACCATCGCAATGCTCTGTTCGCGGACAATGTGTGCTGCGTGGACAAATAATGCGTGCGGGATTCGATAACGCATCCTCGACCCAGGCAATGTTCAGTACTTTGGCCGCTCCCTTGATAGCCTCGACGGCGGCTTTGGGAATTCTTGCTTCGCCGTGGTGATGCAAGCATTCATCGGTGATACTCGCAACGATATTTTCCGCATCGACACTGTGCGAACGCAGCGCGGGCACCAGATCGATCCCCACCGACAACACATGGGGATTGCCTGCCATGTCGTTGGTACGCCGTGAGTGACAGCAATACAAGAGGGATTGATCACCGTCGCGCAACACTGAAATCTGCGAGCTGCGATCGGTGCCGCGATTCTCATTGAGCATGCGAAAAACAGCCCAGTTCGGACAAGGGTCGGTGACTTGCGCCATGTTGCCCCAGGGCAGCGGGATGCCGTTGCCGCGATAGACCGCGCGCAAATATCCGGGCGGATAGGCGTCGAAGAAATGCCAATAGGGATACGGCGACACCTTGGTCATGCGCCGCATCATCACAGCCGGCGTGAGATCGATTTTTTCCCCGGCTTCAACCCGATATGACTCGCGCGTCAGGAGACGTCGGAATGGAACCTTGGGACACAGCAGTGCGCCGGCAAAGAAACTGCACTCGAAATCGCGCCAGGCGTGCAGCACGTCTTGCGCGTTCATGCCGGCGGTGAATTCCGCGCCACCTTCCGGACTTCCGCCCATTTCCCCGCCGGTGGCATGCGCGGACTTGAGTCCATCGCCTTCGTGCAGCACCTTGTGGCCCAAGTGCGAGGCGAGGTCGAACTTGAGACGCGCCGGGTCGGCTTGCAACTCGCGATTCAAATAAACGGTGCGCGGCGATTCAAAAAACGAGCGCACCATGCTGCGTAGTTCGCGATCCTTGTCGCGCGCGAGCACCGGCTTGCGGTCAAACCAGCGTAGGGTCAGACCATGATGCTTGCACAGACGCATCAGGTCGTCGGCACCGAGCGGAAATTTGCGCTTGCCGACACTTTCCGCCGATCGCTCAAGATCGGGAAAAGCATTACGCGACATCTCTTGATGCGAACGAATCAGCAGATGCGCGAACTGCCGTCCGGTGGTGCCGGTTTGCGCCAGCAACTCGGGAATCGCCGCTCGCAACAGTTCCTTCGAAAACAAAAACGCAGGTTCGAGCGGCACGCCCGCCGCGCCGCCGGCCCGTTGCTTGATTGCGGTAGTTTCTATTTCCGGATTGTCATCGAGAAACCAGCGCGGTTCGCGTTGAAACAACGATGACAGCAACCCGAGTACATCTTCCGACGGGACCCGCTTGCCGCTTTCGATCATGCTTAGGTAGGAGACCGATGGCGCGCTCCGCGAATCAAGTTGAATGCAGCGTGCCGACAACTCTTCCAGGGTCAGGCCGTTGCGTTTACGCAAGGCGCGCAACTTGGGTCCGAGGAAGTGGCTCTTGCGAGTGTGTTGGGCCATAGAAGTTTGTAAAATTAACAGTGTGAAATTTCCATAGTCAAATTTACTTATTTCTGATGCCTATAATGCCTCGCATGAACGCAAATGTAAATGCCATGCTGGCGCCGGAACTGGAACTCCTTGCACCCCAGCTCGAACGATCAGCGGAGGTGCTGACTCCCGCGGCATTGGAGCTGGTCGTCACGCTGCATCGACAATTCAACGGCCGGCGCCTCGAGCTACTGGCCGCACGTGCGCAGCGTCAAAAGGAGCTGGATGCAGGCGGATTACCGGAATTTTTGTCAAAAACCGCCGCAACACGCGCCGCCAAGTGGTGCGTTGCGCCGGTGCCCGCGGATCTCTTGGACCGTCGCGTAGAAATTACCGGACCAGTCGATCGCAAGATGATCATCAACGCACTCAACGCACCGGTGCAGGCTTTCATGGCCGACTTCGAGGATTCGTCCTCGCCGACCTGGGAAAACATGGTGAATGGGCAGATCAATCTGCGCGACGCCATCAACCGCAACATCAGCTACCTCGATACCGCCAGTGGCAAGTCTTACCGGCTGGGTGCGCGCATCGCGACACTGATCGTGCGGCCGCGCGGCTGGCATCTACCCGAGAAACACCTGCACATCGATGGCGAGCCAGTGTCGGCATCGCTGTTCGATTTCGCGATCTTTCTGGCGAACAACCACGAGTCGCTGGCGCGCGCCGGCACCGGTCCCTATTTCTACTTGCCGAAAATCGAGAGCCATCTTGAAGCCCGGCTATGGAACGAGGTCTTCGTCGCCGCACAAGACGCACTAGGCATGAGGCGCGGCACGATCAAAGCGACCGTGCTCATTGAAACAATACTGGCCGCGTTCGAAATGGACGAGATTCTGTTCGAGTTGCGCGAGCATGCCGCGGGACTCAATTGCGGCCGCTGGGATTACATCTTCAGCTTCATCAAGAAATTTCGGAACCGCCGCGACTGCGTGCTGCCGGATCGCAGCACGCTGACCATGGACAAGCCTTTTCTTAAGTCCTATGTCGATCTCTTGATCCAAACCTGTCATCGCCGCGGCACAC
Source organism: uncultured Streptomycetaceae bacterium (assembly GCA_964365845.1). Lineage (GTDB taxonomy): Bacteria > Pseudomonadota > Gammaproteobacteria > Burkholderiales > SG8-41 > CAKKQX01. Next base: position 5,141 of record CAYIRZ010000122.1, on the reverse strand, counting down.
ACGCGATAGGCGGCATGGCGGCACAGATTCCGATTCGCGACAACCCGCAAGCCAATGAGGCCGCCATGGCCAAGGTGCGCGCCGACAAGACGCGCGAAGCGCTGGCCGGTCATGACGGCACCTGGGTTGCCCATCCAGGGCTGGCGCCCATTGCGACGGAGGCCTTCAACGCCGTCATGTCCGGACCCAATCAACTGCGGGTGATGCGCGGCGATGTGCAGGTTAGCGCGGCAGATCTATTGCGCATTCCCGACGGTGTCATCACCGAAGCGGGATTGCGGCAAAACATTCGCGTTGCCTTGCAATACATCGAATCTTGGCTGCGCGGTTCCGGCTGCGTGCCGCTATATAACCTGATGGAAGACGCCGCCACCGCGGAGATTTGCCGCGCACAACTGTGGCAATGGATACGCCATGAAGCTCGCATGGACAACGGCGCGACCGTGACTGCGGAGCGATTCGATCTGCTGCTCGGCGCCGAGCTTGAACAAGTGCAGCATGAAGTCGGCATTGCCAGAGTCCAATCTGGCGTCTTTCCCACTGCGGTGCGTTTGTTCAGTTCGATGGTCAAGAGCGACAGCTTCGACGAATTCCTGACCTTGCCTGCCTACGAATTTTTACCTTGATGAATTAATTCACGGAGACCGCAAATCTGAGCGGAGGGCCCAAATCGTGAAATACAGCGTTCTCATTCTGGGGGCCTCCTACGGCTCGTTGTTCGGCACCAAGTTATTGATGGCCGGGCACCGGGTTTCGTTGGTCTGCACCAAGCCCACTGCCGAGCTGATTAACCGTGAAGGAACCCTGGTGCGCTTCCCGATCCGGGGCCGGGAATCGCTGCTCGAGATCGCTTCGAAGAGACTTCCGGGCGCGCTTTCCGCGAGCACGCCCGACGAGGTTGACCCTGGCGTATTCGACTTGGTCGTGCTCGGCATGCAAGAGGCCCAGTACGGCTCACCAGGAGTTCGGGAGTTGATGGGCCGCGTCGCCCGAGCGCGCAAGCCCTGCCTGGCGATCATGAACATGCCGCCTTTGCCCTACCTCAAACGTATTCCCGGGCTCTCAACGGAAACTCTGGAGGTTTGCTATGCGAATCCCAAGGTCTGGGAAGGCTTCGAACCCGGGCTGACCACGCTGGCGAGTCCCGATCCCCAAGCATTTCGCCCGCCGGATCAGCCGAAGAACGTTCTTCAGGTGGGTTTGCCGACCAATTTCAAGGCGGCGCGCTTCGAAGCCGAGGAGCCGACCGCGCTGCTTCGGAATATCGAGGCCGACATCGAGGGAGCCCGGTTCCACCTCGGCGGCGGCGCCATCGAAATTCCGGTGAAGCTCAAGGTACACGATTCCGTTTTCGTGCCGCTCGCAAAATGGCCGATGTTGATGGCCGGCAACTACCGCTGCATCCGACCGAACGACATGATTTCCATCAAAGAGGCGGTGCACGGGAACGTCGACAAGTCCCGGGAGATCTACGAATGGGTCTCGAAACTCTGTACCGGGCTGGGCGCCGAGGCTGCCGACCTGGTTCCTTTCGAGAAGTACGCCAAGGCCGCCGAGAGCCTAGGCAAACCCTCTGCCGCAGCGCGCGCGCTTTTTGGCGGCGCCGAGCACATCGAGCGGGTCGACCACCTGGTCCGACGGATCGCCCGCCAACAAGGACTCCAGTCCGACACGCTGCACGAGATCGTCACACTGGTGGACGAGCGTCTGGGAAGAAACAGAGAAACACTAACCGGGTCGAACCGACACAAGCCATTGATCTCGGGCGATAAGCGTGCCAAATAGCGGTCATCCGGAATCTTAGAAGGGCGTTTTTGTAAGGGAAATGGCCATTCTAAGGATTTCCTCAATGCCCCGCGACTATCGCCATTTCCTGCCGGGCCACGTCTGCACATTACGGTTTAGCGTGGTCCGACCCGGCCAATGCTGCTGGAAAAACCAGTATTCATGCGGATCTTGAGGCAAATCGGCAAGGGCATTTGCAAAACAAAAAGTGGTTCGACCCCCGATGTCTTTTGCTATACTAGGAGCGCAATACTTCACGTTAAATGGTAATTACGTCGCTCTAACTATAGCTACTTATGATGCCTCAAGGCGGATTAGGTTCGCGGTCTCGCGAGAAACTCGCTGCGGTCCTGAGGGATACGCAGGGCACAATTTCGCCATCGCAAGCGGCTCGCGCCCTTAAGCTTTCCAAATCGCGAGCAGCCCAACTGCTCGCGTTCTGGGCCAGCCGCGGCTGGCTCTCTCGTGTTCAACGCGGTCTTTACGTTCCAATCCGTCTCGAATCCAGAACAAACGAAGGGCCGCTCGAAGATCCGTGGGTAGTAGCAACCGCCCTATACTCTCCCTGCTATATCGGCGGTTGGTCAGCCGCGGAACACTGGGGGCTCACCGAACAGATTTTTCGGTCGGTACTCGTAATCACCACAAAAAAACCGAGGAGCCGTAAACGCGTTCTCAAGGGAACCACCTTTATCCTGCGTTCCGTAGGCAGCAAAGCCATGTTCGGCCTCAAGCCGATCTGGAGAGGCCGTGTGCGCGTGCAAGTGTCCGATCCCGCGCGAACGGTAATTGATATGCTGTCGGACCCGTCGCTCGCTGGAGGTATTCGCCCCGCGGCGGATATGCTGACAAACCTTCTGAAAGAGCATCCCAAGGACGCAGACCGGCTAATCGAATATGTCAAACGCCTGGGTAACGGTGCGGCTTTTAAACGGCTCGGTTTTTTGCTGGAAACCCTGCGACTTGATCAACCGTCTCTCGTTGCGGCCTGCCGCAAGCAACTCACGAGCGGTTACGTGAAGCTCGACCCCGCCTTACCCAGCCAGCATCTCATCACCGCATGGCGCCTATGGGTACCCAAAGCGTGGAAGCCGGAGCGCGGCAATGATTAACCGCGAAGAGATGCTGGAGTTCGCTCGCGAGTTTCAGCTTGAACCCAATGTGGTCGAGAAGGACTACGCGCTGGGCTGGCTGTTGGCAGGCATCGGAAATCATCCTGTTCTTCGCGATGCCTGGGTATTCAAAGGCGGCACCTGCCTCAAGAAATGTTTTTTTGAAACGTACCGCTTTTCCGAGGACCTGGACTTCACGGTGCGCGATCCGGCTCATCTCGATATCGGGTTCTTATCCGGCGCATTTGCAGAGATTGCTGAGTGGGTTTACGACGCTTCGGGTCTCGAAATGCCGCGTGAAACGCATAAGTTCGAGGTTTTCAACAATCCCCGAGGAAAGCCTTCAGCGCAAGGGCGCGTTGGCTATCGCGGGCCGCTGGGCCGTATCGGCGACCCTCCTCGCATGAAGCTCGATCTGGCACATGACGAGATACTGGTCCTGGAACCGGTTCGCCGTCCGGTACATCATCCTTACTCGGACTGCCCGGAGAACGGCATCGCAGCGCTTTGCTATGCGTTCGAAGAAGTCTTTGCCGAGAAAGTCCGCGCGCTCACCGAGCGCCTGCGCCCGCGCGATCTGTATGACGTGGTGCATCTTCACAGGCGTGCCGATCTGCA
>CAYIRZ010000122.1:0-1526 GCA_964365845.1 uncultured Streptomycetaceae bacterium | reverse complement strand
ACGTGGCGCGCGCCGTCGATGGCCAGCGCCTGGGGTTACTCGGTGCCGCTGGAGGCAATCCGGTTCGCGGCCGCCAACCGGCTTTGCGTGGACCTGGGCTACGACGGTTCTCACCGCTCCATCGAACCTTACTCCCTGCGACGCACCAAGGCGGGAGATATTGTTCTATACGCTGTTCGTCACGACAATGGACAAGCCCGATCCTACCGAGTTGATCGAATTGAGAGTGCCACTCCAACCCGCACACCGTTTGTGCCGCGTTACGCGATTGAGCTTACCGAATCCGGCCCGATCTCGGCGCCCGATATTTCAAACCGGCCCTCGACATCGACATCTGGATTCAGGCAGCCAAGGAAAGCACCCACCAGGACTCGGAGCAGCTTCGGCATGAACGGCCCTACCTATGTTTATGAATGCTCCTACTGCGGCAAACGGTTCAACCGCAAGAAACAGGATTCAAAGCTCAATAAGCACAAGGACAAGAACGGCGGGGACTGCCCCGGGCGAACCGCGTACTACGTAGACACCAAATATTAATTCGTTCTTCCCTGCGCTTGTCGGCAAGGTTCAGCAGCCTTTGTCGCACCGAGGCGGGGAGATTCTTGATTGGAGCCTGGATCAAGTCATGCTTTCCAGGTAAGGCCGCATGACGTTCGCGACACGGCAGATTGCGGCGTATTTCCAGAGTTCCTTGGACGTGCAGCGCTTGCCGTTCCAGGCCTCGCGCAGCGCTTCGAGCGCCACATCCAGCCCGATCTTGTTACGGTACTTGAAGCAATCGGCGACGGTCTTGGCAACGTTATAGACAGGCACGGTCACACCTTCGATTCCGCGGTGCTCAATGCCTTCCGTGAGCGCCTTTCCGGAAAAGCGCACCACGTGCAGTTTCGCGGCGCCGGACTTCGGCAGTCTCGCCTTGCGGTCTATGGCGATCCAGACCTCGTGCGGCGCCTGCGTGGTCAGCGCGTGAGCGCGCAGCGCCGACAGCAGACAGATCGTGCCCTGCGGCACGCGCTTGGCCGCTTCGGCGAGGCTGTGATGCTCGGTGTATTCATGATCGGGCAGGGCGTACATGCCGCGGCCGCGCTGTTCGAGCAGCCCGCGCCGGGCAAGCAGCCACAGCGCCTCTCCAGGCAGGCCGTGCGCGCGCGCATCGCGGGGACGAACAATGCCCAGCCGGCGCACGAGTTGCATGACCTGCTTGTGTTTGGTGGCGTGCTTGACGGTTTGCATTCAGGCAGAATACACAAAACGTCGGCACTTATCAATAAATGCCGACGTTTTACTTGGAATCATGCCGACCAGCCCACGCGCTTTTCGCGTTGCGAAGAGCGGCAATAAAATATTAATTAAAACATATGGTTATCGTGAGTCTTGCTCCGAAGTAACTCCGGCTTCCCAAGACCTCTTATCCGTTTCCCGTTTTTCCTTGGCGCCTTGGCGGTTCAATATTTGTTTTTCTATTACGCTCTGTGATCAACCGGGCGCCGACGCGGCGTCCCGGTCCACGCGGGCGCTGCGCAGCG
>CAYIRZ010000121.1:0-8152 GCA_964365845.1 uncultured Streptomycetaceae bacterium | reverse complement strand
GCCGGGCCCGCCGCGGGTGAACTGGCGCGGCGCGCGGTTCACGCTCGACTTGAAATGCAGATTGCCCAGCCCCCCCTTTCCGCCCCTGGCGAGCAGGGCTTTCTGGTCGTGATGATCGAGGTCGGCGATGGTCTCGCCGGTTTCGAGGTCGGTTATCACCGTGCCCACCGGCATGCGCAGCACGATATCGGACGCCGATTTGCCGTAGCAGTCGGAGCCATGCCCTTTTTCTCCGTTCTTGGCGCGATGGATGCGTGCAAAGCGGTAATCGATCAGGGTGTTGATATTGCGGTCGGCGAGCGCGTAGACGCTGCCGCCGCGGCCGCCGTCGCCGCCGTCCGGCCCGCCACGCGGCACGAACTTCTCGCGCCTGAAACTGGCGGCGCCATCCCCGCCATCGCCGGCGTGGATTTCGATGGTCGCTTCGTCAATGAATTTCATATGAAATAAAAAAGCCCTGCCGTTCCGACAGGGCCTTTTCGCTGGAACATGCTGGCGTCAGGCGGGAACGACGCTGACCATTTTGTGCTTGAGCGGGCCCTTGTGCGAGAACTCGATCTTCCCCGTCACCTTGGCAAACAGGGTGTGGTCCTTGCCCATGCCGACGTTGTCGCCCGCGTGCACCTGGGTGCCGCGCTGGCGAATGATGATGCTGCCCGCCGGCACGAGTTCGCCGCCGAAGCACTTGACGCCCAGGCGCTTGGCCTGTGAGTCGCGGCCGTTACGCGAACTGCCGCCAGCTTTTTTATGTGCCATGTGTCCGCTCCTTAGCCTGCAATGCCGAGAATCTCGATCTCGGTAAAGTTTTGACGATGGCCCTGGGTCTTGCGATAGTGCTTGCGACGGCGCATCTTGAAAATGCGCACCTTGTCACCGCGACCTTGCGCGACCACTTTGGCCTTGACGGATGCGCCGCTCACCAGCGGCGTGCCCACTTTGACTGCATCGCCATCGCCGACCATCAATACCTGGTCCAGCACGATTTCAGCCCCTATGTCTGCAAGTATCTGTTCTACTTTGAGTTTTTCACCGGAGCTCACCCGATACTGCTTGCCGCCGGTTTTTATGACTGCATACATGGATAACCCCACTAACACTTTTCGGAAAACCGTGCATTCTACAAAAATTATGCCTTGAAGTCAAAGAGAATCGACCGGACCGGCGCGGCAGGAAGGGTTTGGCGTCAAAGACTTAGGCCCGGCGCGTAGCCGTGGCCCTGGTTCCCGGCAGCGCCTCCGGCACTTGTGGCATCTGTCGCGGACCGGCTGGCAGCCTGTCGGGCTTGGTCACATTCACCGTATTATTGAGTACTTTTCATTTTAGGAGTTTGTCGAACCCAAGTCCGACAAACTCCTGGGCTGGTATCATCAGCGCTTTTTCTTAAGCGTAACTCCCGTGCCGATCGACGCCATACGTGCATTCATCGCCGCCGACATGCGGGCTGTGGACGAAGTAATCCGCAGCCGCCTGCATTCCGATGTCGTGCTGATCCGCCAGGTTGCCGAATACATCATCGGCGGCGGCGGCAAGCGGCTGCGCCCGGCTTTGGTCATTCTCTCGGCGGAGGCTTTCGGCTATCAGGGCAGGCATCATCATGAACTTGCCGCGGTGGTCGAGTTTATCCATACCGCGACCCTGCTCCACGACGATGTCGTTGATGAATCCTCTCTGCGGCGCGGACGCCCGACGTCGAATTCGCTTTTCGGCAATGCTGCCAGCGTGCTGGTTGGCGATTTTGTTTATTCGCGGGCGTTCCAGATGATGGTGGGTGCCGACAACATGCGCGTGCTGCAGGTGCTTGCGGACGCCACCAACGTCATCGCCGAGGGCGAGGTGCTGCAACTCATGAACTGCCGTAATGCGGATATCGACGAGCAGGGCTATCTGCAGGTCATCCGCTACAAGACCGCCAAGCTGTTCGAGGCCTCGACCCGGCTCGGGGCCATTCTCGGCCGGGCCCCGGCGGAGGCCGAGGAGGCGATGGCGGCCTATGGCATGCATCTGGGCACGGCGTTCCAGCTGATCGATGATGTGCTCGATTATTCCGGCGATCATGCCGTGATAGGCAAGAACGTAGGCGACGATCTTGCCGAAGGCAAGCCGACGCTGCCGCTGATCCATGCCCTCAGGCGCGGCACTCGCGAGCAGGCCGTGCTCATCCGCCGCGCCATCGAGCACGGAGGTATCGAGGAGTTGTCCGCGGTGCTCGATGCCATACGCCAGACCGGCGCGCTCGATTATGCGCGTGAGCAGGCGCAAACCGAATCGCGCATCGCCCGGGAGGCTTTGTCCTTCCTGCCAAATTCTAAATATCGCGATTATTTGATACAATTGGCCGACTTCGCGGTAACGCGGCGTTATTGACGGGGGCGCGCACGACGTGCCCCTGTTGGTTATTAGAGGTTCTGGGAAGCCGTAGGTTGGAAATCGGGGTGTAGCTCAGCCTGGTAGAGTACTGCGTTCGGGACGCAGGAGTCGGAGGTTCGAATCCTCTCACCCCGACCAATCATCGGTTGGTCCAATAAGCATAAAATATCCCCTCTGGAGCAAGTCATGGCCCGCGTTCCCTACGCCGGAGAAAACAGCAGCCCGGAAATCAAGGCGATTGCCATCGATCCCGAGGCGGCGCACGCTCAGGCCGGCAAAAGCCAAGCGCCCCCGACCTAATGAAACACATCACGCGTTTCATTAGGTCAGGGGCTCTGAATAACCCCGGCTGTTGGTTGCCTGCCCGCGGGCACTCGACGGGCGGCGCCGGTTGCGGCAAACTAGTACGTTACATTTTTCACTGGGCGTGACGCTTGGTAAAAAAAATCATTTTTCTGGTGCTGGGTCTGCTGATCGCTTACTGGATTCTCAAGAGCTACCGCAGGAAAACGGGCCGTGGCCGACAGCCGCCGCAGGCCGGGGGCGCAGAAGACATGGTGCGATGCGCGCAATGCGGCGTGCATCTGCCGCGCAGCGAAAGCATGACGACAAACGGTCAATTTTTCTGTAGCTCCGAGCATCAGCGCCTGCACCAGAAATCCAGCTGACGCATGTAATCCGGCCGCCATGTCCATCGCAGATTTCAGCCGGACCATGCAGTGGACTGCCGAACCCGTTGCGCCGGCAGGCGCCTACCCGGATTCATTCTGGCGCTCGCTGTTTTACTTCAATGCCTACCGGCTGATTATCGCCGTACTATTGCTCACGGTTGTCGTGGCCTGGGGCAATACCCTGCAGTTAGGCTCCCGCGATCAGACGCTGTTTGCGGTCATCGCAAGCGCTTATATCCTGCTGAGCCTGGCGTGTTTTGCGCTGATCAGGATCCGCTGGCGTTTCAATTTGCAACTGACGCTCCAGGTCACGGCCGACATCGTGTTTATCGTGCTCCTGATCTATGCCAGCAATGGCATTTCCAGCGGACTGGGCCTGTTATTGCTTACCACGCTTGCAGGCGCGGGGCTGATCAGCCGTGGGCGTCTCACGCTGTTTTATGCCGCGCTCGCCAGCATCATGGTGCTGCTCGAGCAAACCTACGAAGTGCTCACGCTCGACGGCTATGTTTCCCAATTCGTGCAAGCGGGGCTGCTTTCCGGGGGGTACTTCGCGACGGCATGGCTTGCACATACGTTGGCCAAGCGCGTTCTCGCGAGCGAGCAACTCGCCGCGCAGCGCGAGATCGATCTCGAAAACATGGCGCAGGTCAACCAGCTCGTGATTCAGGATATGCAGGACGGCGTGCTGGTGGTCGATGATCGGGGCGTGATTCGGCAGTTCAACGCGCGCGCGGAGCGCGCCCTGGGTTTGGCGCGCGGGCGGCGTGACATGTTGCTTAAAGATTACGCGCCGGCACTTGCTGCGCGGCTTGAGGAATGGCGCGGTGACGTGACGGGGCTCGACGTTGCGAGCGAGATGACGCTCAACCGCATGCTGAGCGCGCGGTTTGTGCCGGTGGGCAGGAGCCGGCGCGTGGGCGCGGTGATTTTTCTCGAGGATTTGACGCGCATTCAGGCGGAAGCGCGGCAGATGAAACTCGCCGCGCTGGGCCGCCTGACCGGCAATATTGCGCACGAGATCAGAAATCCGCTGGGGGCGATCAGCCATGCCGCCGAACTGCTGCAGGAGGAGCCGGCGATCAACGATACCGCGACACGACTGCTGACCATCATTCATGACAACACCATGCGGCTCGACCGCATGGTCAATGATGTATTGCGGCTGAACCGCGGTGATCGTGCTCACCGCGAAAAATTCATGCTCGTTGATTATCTGAAAACCTTTGCCGATCAATTCTGCCAGATCGAGAAGATTTCGCCCGAAATGTTTGAAATCGACCCTGTTGTCGATCCCCACGTGTTGTTTGATCGCAGCCACCTGAACCAGGTGATGTGGAATCTGTGCCGCAACGCGCTGCGTCATTGCCGGCACCAGAAAGCCAGCATTCGTATCCTGGTGGGCGCCGAGCGTGGCGGCAATATTGTAAAATTGGATGTGGTGGACGACGGGCCCGGAGTGCCGGCGGCAGTACGCAATCATCTGTTCGAGCCGTTTTTCACCACCGCCAGCGGCGGCACCGGCCTCGGCCTTTATATCGCGCGCGAAGTGTGCGAAGCCAACGACGCAACGCTCGATTACGTGGAGACGCCGGCCGGTGCGCAGTTCACGGTGCAATGCAGGGGAGGATAAGGATGAGTGCAAAGTCCCACGTCCTGGTCGTAGACGACGAAGCCGACATCAGGGAACTGCTGGGCATGACCTTGCAGCGCATGGGGCTTGAAACCCATTGTGCGGCCAGCACCGGCGAGGCCTTCGCGCTATTGCAGAAGAACAGCTACGATCTGTGCCTGACCGATATGCGTCTGCCCGACGGCGACGGTCTGGCGGTGCTCGATTACGTTTCCAGGAACCATCCCAGTGTGCCGGTGGCGGTGATCACTGCCCATGGCAGCGCCGAGAATGCCGTGGCTGCGCTCAAGGCCGGGGCTTTCGATTACCTTGCCAAACCGGTTTCGCTCAATCAGTTGCGCACGCTGGTGCGCTCGGCTTTGAAGCTGCCGCGGCCGAATCAGACGCGCCGCCCCGGCGACAGTCAGGCGGCGTCCGATTTCCCCATGCTGATCGGCGAGTCGGCATTGATGCAGGCCACGCGGCTGATGATCGACAAACTCGCGCGCAGCCAGGCACCGGTTCACATCACCGGCGAATCGGGCAGCGGCAAGGAATTGGCGGCGCGGATGATCCACCTCAAAGGTTCGCGTCACGACGGGCCTTTTATCGCGGTCAACTGCGGCGCGATTCCCGAGAACTTGATGGAAAGCGAGTTCTTTGGCCATAAAAAGGGCGCATTTACCGGCGCCGCGGCCGATCATGACGGCTTTTTTCGCGCGGCGGATGGCGGCACGCTGTTCCTCGACGAGGTCGCCGACTTGCCGCTGCTGATGCAGGTGAAGCTTCTGCGCGCCATCCAGGAAAAGAAAGTGCGCAAGGTCGGAGCCACCGGCGAGGAGAACGTCGATGTCAGGATCATCAGCGCGACTCATCGCAGTCTCTCCGAGGAAGTGAAAAGCGGCGCTTTCCGTCAGGATCTTTACTACCGGCTCAATGTCATCGAATTGAGAATGCCGAGTCTGCGCGAGATGCCGGAGGATATTCCGGCTCTTGCCGATGCCATACTGAAGCGACAGGCCCTCGGCGGCAATCCGCCGCGGCTTTCCGCTACGGCACTGAAACAGTTGCAGGCTTACGAATTTCCGGGCAACGTGCGTGAGCTTGAGAACGTGCTGGAACGCGCGCTGGCGCTTACCGCGGGCCAGGAGATCGGCGAGGGCGATCTGCAGCTGGTGCCGACCCGTGCCGCCGATGGCGATGACGGAACCGATGTGTCCGGGTTGCCGCTGCAGGAGCGTCTCGACGCAGTGGAAAAAAAAGCCATCCTCAACGCTCTCGGTCAGACGCGCTACAACCGTACTGCCGCCGCCAGACTGCTTGGCATCACCTTCCGGGCGTTGCGCTATCGCATGGAGCGGCTGGGCATCAATGACGAGCTTGATTCGAAGAGCTAGCGCCCGCGAAGGGTGAAGGGGGAAGGGGATCACGCATTCACTGGTTATCACCGACGACGGGCTGGTCGAGGACGTCCGCTATGTTCCTTCGCCCAACTGCGACCAGCGGCCGGACGGCATGCCGATCGAGCTTCTGGTCATACATAACATCAGCCTGCCGCCGGGCGAGTTCGGCGGGCCGGGCGTTATCGAACTCTTCACCAACCGCCTCGATCCCGCCGCGCATCCGTACTATGCGACGATCGCCGATCGCAAGGTCTCCGCGCATTTCCTGATCCGTCGTGACGGCGAGGTGATCCAGTTCGTGCCATGCAATCGCCGTGCCTGGCATGCCGGGGCATCGGATTGGCGCGGGCGTGGCCGCTGCAACGACTTTTCCATCGGCATCGAACTCGAGGGCGACGACGACACGCCGTTTGAAGACGTCCAATACGGAGTACTCGCAAAACTCACCCGCGCGCTTCAGTCGCGCTATTTCATTGCCGACATTGTCGGCCACTCGGACATCGCGCCCGGCCGCAAGACCGATCCCGGCCCGTATTTCGACTGGGCGCGCTATCGCGAAATGCTGAATAAGGCATCCGCCGCGTAAATCAGCGTGATTTGAAGGCTGTTGGGGGACTTGGAGCCGGGCTGAAAATCCTCCTGAAAGCATTTTACAGCCGCTTAAACTATGGGCAGCCAATCCCGATTTTTCCGGTGGTTACAAGCGGTTTTTCGCGGTCCGCGGAAACATTTAAAAAATTCTTCATAAAAGCTATTGCGTTCTCAAAATCACACTACTAGAATTAGTCCCAAAGAAGGTTCAGACCACAATATATAGTGGTCAAGTGGGGGGGTGGCAGTGCCCTCCTGGATTTAAAAAACCTATAACGATCAAGGAGTCACAATATGCAGCTTGCCACTGAGACGGCCCCAGCCATGCCGACCGCGAATTTCACTGCATCCGAAACCGCCCAGGAACCGCTCTACAGCCAGTACAAGATCATTCGCCGCAACGGCGCGGTGGTCGGTTTCGAGCCATCGAAGATCGCGATTGCCATGACCAAGGCGTTCATTGCCGTCAACGGTGGCCAGGGCGCGGCTTCCGCCCGTATACGCGAGCAGGTGGCACAGCTTACCGAGTCCGTGGTCGGGGCCCTGCTGCGGCGTCAGCCTTCCGGCGGCACTTTCCACATCGAGGACATCCAGGATCAGGTGGAGCTCGCGCTGATGCGTTCCGGCGAGCACGATGTCGCGCGCGCTTACGTGCTGTATCGCGAAGCGCGCTCGAAAGAACGCGCCAAGCAGCGCGAAACGCAGAATGAGTCGGCGCAGCCCGTGGTCAATGTGCTGGAAGGCGGCGCGCTCAGGCCGCTCGACCTGCCGCGCGTGACCGCCCTGGTGCGTGAGGCATGCGAAGGACTGGGCCGCGAAGTTTCCCCCGAGCCGATCCTGCAGGCCATGCAGCGTGATCTCTACGAAGGCGTGCCTATGGACGAGGTCAGGAAGTCGCTGGTCCTCTCGGCGCGCGCGCTGCTTGAGCAGGATCCGGGCTACAGCTATGTCACGGCGCGGCTGCTGCTGCACACGCTGCGGCTGGAAACCCTGGGCGAGGAAGTCACGCAGGCGGGAATGGGCGCGCGCTATGCCGAGTATCTGCCCGAGTTCGTCAGCAAGGGCATCGAGGCGGAACTGCTCGACGAACGTCTCGGCCAGTACGACCTCAAGGCCTTGGGCGCGGCGCTCGACGTCAACCGCGACCTCAAGTTCACCTACCTTGGGCTGCAGATCCTCTACGACCGCTATTTCCTGCACATCCACGGCCGGCGCATCGAATTGCCGCAGATTTTCTTCATGCGCGTGGCGATGGGACTGGCGCTGAACGAGCCCGAAGGCAGCCGCGAGGCACGCGCCATCGAGTTCTACAACGTGCTCTCCAGCTTCGATTTCATGAGTTCGACGCCGACGCTGTTCAACTCCGGCACGCGCCGCTCGCAGCTCGCGAGCTGCTACCTTACGACCGTGGCCGACGATCTCGACGGCATCTACGAGGCCATCAAGGAAAACGCGATGCTGCAGAAGTACGCGGGCGGCATCGGCAACGACTGGACGCCGGTGCGCGC
>CAYIRZ010000120.1:0-8158 GCA_964365845.1 uncultured Streptomycetaceae bacterium | reverse complement strand
TCCCGACCTACTACTTCCTTTTCAAACGTTACAATCCGCCAGGGAAGCTCTGCCTTGAAAAGATGCAATGGACAGGATTTACAGGATCAACAAGATCACAACTCCGGAAAAATCATGTAAATCCTGTTAATCCTGTCTATTTATGTTCAGGCGGCGAAATGCGCCTGCACGATTTCCATCAGCGCTTCGGCAAGCTCCAAGTCGTCGGTGATGGGATTGACCATCGCCACCTGGCAGGCCGTGACCGGATCGAGCCCGGCATTCATCATGTTGGCCGCGTACACCAGCGCGCGCGTCGAGGTCGCTTCTTCCAGGCCGTGGTCCTTGAGCAGGCGCGCCTTGCGGCCGGCGGCAACCAGTTGGTGCGCGATCTCGGGCGAGGTGCCCGGCACTTCGTTGACGATGATCTTGCGCTCGATGTCCTCCGGCGGAAAATCGAAGGTGAGCGCGATGAAGCGCTGCTTGGTCGAAGGCTTGAGATCCTTCAGCACCGTCTGATAACCCGGGTTGTAGGAGATCACCAGCATGAAGTCCTCGTGCGCCTCGATCTCCTGCCCCTTCTTCTCGATGGTGAGGCGGCGGCGGTGGTCGGTGAGCGAGTGGATCACGACCGTGGAATCGGTGCGCGCCTCGACGATTTCGTCGAGGTAGCAGATGGCGCCGGCCTTGACCGCGCGCGTGAGCGGGCCGTCCTGCCACACCGTTTCCGCCCCTTCGAGCAGGAAGCGGCCGACCAGATCGGAACTCGTCAGGTCCTCGTGGCACGATACGGTCACCAACGGGCGCTTCAGCTGAAACGCCATGTGCTCCAGAAAGCGCGTCTTGCCGCAGCCGGTCGGCCCTTTGAGCATCACCGGCAGGCGCTTCTTGTAGGCGGCCTCGAAAATCGCGACCTCGTTGCCCTGCGGCTCGTAGTACGGCGCCACATCGCCGGCTTGCGGCATCTGCACGATATCGCGCTCGACGCCGCGGATTCGGTTTACTGCTGTTTTCATTGACACCTCAAACTCTATTTTAAACCGCCAAGACGCCAAGACGCCAAGACGCCAAGATTAAGAATTTATTCTCTGGTCTGGCTAGCCGGTTTACCTGCTGAAGATGTATAAGGAAAAATTGGCTCACTTGGTGTTCGTTGTTTGATTGAATTTTATTTTCTTGGCGTCTTGGCGTCTTGGCGGTTCGCATCAATCTTTTAACTGCCCTTCGCGGAGGCAGCGCGTCTTCATGTAAAGATACACATGCCGCGCGGTACGCACCGCCATTTTCTCAGGGGCTTTGGGCAAGGCGTCCTCCCGTCCCATATTAATACAGTTTTGGTAGTACACAAGTTCCCGGCAGTTGTCGCGAATGGCGTTCCACGTGGGCTCGCCTTTGACCAGCACCTTGAATAGATCAAGTATATCCGCGCCCGCATCCGGAATCTGCTTTTTCCCCTCAGCAGCAACGTAGGCAATCACGAGCCGCTTGATGACCCCAATTGCACGGTCCACCGTCTCGGGCAGAGGCAACGTTTCAGCGGCAACAATTCTTCGCTCGAGTTCGGCGAGTTCGCTGTCGACTTTCTGGAAAATTTCCTGCAACTGGCCCGCGCCAAGGTTAGGGTCTAGAATCAGCATTGGCTTATATTACCATATGGCAGGGGAAACAATGAATAACACTTTGATTAAAATGATAAAAATAAACAACCTGCAATACAACTCCAATCGCGACCCGCAAGTCTACCGCCGCGTAGTCAACGAGACCTTCCGCATCCAGGCACTGCTGGCCGGCAGGGGCACGGCGCGCTGCGCACTCCGCGATGCGAAAGACCAGGTCATTGCTGAAAAAGCCATCGCGCTGCCCGGCACGTTTACTCACGAACTGTCTTTCGCCGCGCCGGGGATACGGCTGGTCACGCTCTCGGTCGAAGGCAACGGCCAAAAATTCTCGCAGGATTTGCGGCTCGATGTGATGGAGCACGCGTGGGTGGGATAGCCCGGATGGAATTTCATGCCTTTTGTGGTAAGTTCTTCCACCAAACAGACTGCCCGCGGCCGCTTACCAGTCCCCGACTGGCTATCCTGGAGAAGTTGATCCCGTGTGGAGGAGGTTTTCAATACGATCACTACCGTTCCTCGCCGCGCTGGCGGCCCTTGCGGGGGTCATCGCGTGGCCGCTGTGGTCGAGCCTGTTTCCAGTGCGGCTCGCCACGCCTGCCCCTGCCATGGTGCTGGCCCCCGTGGGCGACGGCGAAGCGATCACGCCGCTGCCGCAATCCATCCGGCTCGACGCCGGTAAGGTCGCGCTCGGCAACCGCCTGTTTCACGATAAGCGGCTGTCGCAGGACAACAGTCTGGCATGCGCGGGCTGCCATGACCTGAGCAAGGGCGGCGTAGACGGACGCCAGCATTCGGCGGGCATCCGCGGACAGGAAGGCACGATCAATGCCCCCAGCGTATTCAACAGCGGCTTCAATTTCAAACAGTTCTGGGACGGACGGGCGGCGACCCTGGAAGACCAGATCGACGAGCCGGTCAACAATCCCAGGGAATTGGGCTCGAACTGGCCCGAGGTCATTGCCAAGCTCAGGCAGGACCCGCAGCTGGCCGCGGCGTTTGCCAAAATTTATCCCGACGGCATCCAGGCTGCGAATGTCAAGGATGCGATCGCGACCTTCGAGCGCTCGCTGATAACCCCCAATTCCCGCTTCGACCGGTTTCTCAAAGGCGACCGCAACGTCATGACCGCGGACGAAATCAGGGGCTACCAGTTGTTCAAGAGCTACGGTTGCGTCTCCTGCCATCAGGGCGTCAATATCGGCGGCAACATGTTCGCCCGGCTCGGCGTCATGAGAGATTACTTCAAGGATCGCGGCCATGTCACCCAGGCCGATCACGGCCGCTTCAACGTCACGGGCGTCCCGGAACACACGCACGTGTTCAAAGTCCCCAGTCTGCGCAATGTGGCGCTGACCGCGCCCTACTTTCATGACGGCTCGCAGCAGACCCTGGAGCAGGCCGTGGCCACCATGGGCAAATACCAGTTGAACGTCACGATTCCCCCGCGGGACATTGCGCTGATCGTCCATTTTCTCCGCACCCTTACCGGGGAGTACGACGGCAAGCCGCCATGAAATATACCAGGCAGATCATGGTCGGGCTGGCGATCGGGGTGCTGGTACTCGCGTTCGTCAATGCGCGGTCCGTCGACCCGGCACAGCACGACACCGCGATCGGACTGCTGGACGAAATCAGGCAGCTGGACGCGGAACTCGACAGCGCCGTCATCAAGCTCCGCCACGGCCTGCTGCAAAATTACGACCCGCTGGTCAACCTCCTGAATCTGATCAGGCAGCGCAGGCGCGAACTGGAATTCGGCGAGCATGCCATCGTGGGCCAGGGCAGCGAAGAAATCGATCGCGGCGCCATGGCGTTGTCGCGGATGCTGTCGGACAAGGAAAGCCTCGTCGAGGAATTCAAGTTCGACAACGCGATCCTGAAAAACTCGTTTCAATATTTCCCGCTTTCCGTAAAAACACTGTCCGGCAACCCGCATACCCCGGCGGCACTGAGGGATCTGCTGCAACCGCTGCTGATCGAAGTACTGCTGCTGCACATCGAGGCAAGCGGCGAACGCTACGCCCGCGTTTCGGGCCGGCTGGAGGAACTGCACGCAGCGCTCGGAAATTATCCCGAGTCCGTGCGCCCGGGACTGGAGCATGTGATCATGCACGCGCGGAACATCGTCACCTACCAGCGGAAAATGGACCGCCTGATTGCGAGAGTCGTCGCCAGCGATGCGCTGCCGCTGGGCAAGCATCTCGGCGAAATCTATAACGCCCACATCCATAAGAGACTGGAGCGGGCCAATGTGTCGCGTCTTTTCCTGCTGCTGATATCCCTCGGGCTGCTGGCGTATGCCGCGTATTCGTTCCTGCGGCTGAGGGAAAACGCCCACGACCTCGAAGAAGGACGGCGCTTCCTGGCAACCCTGGCCGACACGCTCGGCGAGGGCGTTTACGCTCTGGATGCCGCGGGCAGGTGCACGTTTGCCAACCGCGAAACGGAAAAATTGCTGGGGTGGCGCAAGGACGAACTGCTGGGCGCGAAGTTCCACGAACGGGTCAGAATCGAGATCGCCGATGCCGCATCGGGCATGCCAGCGCCGCCGGACCATGGAGCCATAGCGGGAAAAGTCCTGCGCTCCGACAACTGTTCCTTCACGCGCAAGGACGGCAGCGTATTTTCAGCGTCTCTCGTTTCCGCGCCGCTGATCGAAGGGAATGCGGTTCACGGATCGGTCACCACCTTTCGCGACATCACCGAGTACAAGCAAAAAGAGGGCGCCATCCGCCGGCTCAATACCGAGCTGGAACAGCGGGTAAAGGAGCGCACGGCCGGGCTGGAAGCCGCCAACAAGGAACTGGGGACATTCACCTACTCCGTGTCCCACGACCTGAAGGCCCCTTTGCGCGGCATCGACGGCTACAGCCGCCTGCTGCTGGAGGCATACGCGACCCGGCTTGATGACGAGGGCAGGCGCTTCCTGGAAAATATCCGCAAGGGCACGCAGCAAATGGGCGAGCTGATTGACGATCTGCTCGCCTACTCGCGCCTGGAACGACGTACCCAGCAAACCGAAGAAGTGCATCTGCAGCAACTGCTCGATACCCTGCTGGCGGAGCGCGCCGCCGAAGTACAATCCCGCGGCGCTACCGTGACCGTGGCCCTGTCCTGCACAACCGTCCGCGCCGACCGGGACGGATTGGCCATGGCGCTGCGCAATCTTCTGGATAATGCCCTCAAGTTCAGCCGCGATGCGCCCCGGCCGGCGATCGAGATCGGCGGACGCAACACCGGCACCTCGTGTATTCTCTGGGTACGCGATAATGGAACCGGCTTCGACATGAAGTTCCACGACCGCATTTTCGACATGTTCCAGCGCCTGCACCGCGCCGAGGACTATCCCGGCACCGGCGTCGGCCTGGCGATCGTGCGCAAAGCCATGGAGCGCATGGGCGGCCGCGCCTGGGCAGAAAGCGAACCCGGAAAAGGTGCAACGTTTTACCTGGAGATTCCCCAATGACCCGGCCGATTCTGTTTGATATCGGCCTCGCCAGGACGAGGCTGCGGGAGCTGGTCGCGCGTTACGGGCTTCACGCCAGCGTTGTCCTGATTTGCCTGGTTTTCAGCGCGATGCTGTGGACGGGTCTTTTCCTGCAGTTGAATATCGAGCGCGAGCGCATCATCGAGAGCAAGCGCCAGGAGAATGCCAATCTCACCAGAGTGTTCGAGGAGCACGTCGCGAGAACCATCCGCGCGGCCGAGGTCATGCTTCAGGAAATCGAGACGGAGTATCGGCGATATGGCATGAAATTCGACCTCGCCCGGTACGCGAAGGACCGCGGTATTTATCTCGATCCCTATAACATTCTGGCCATCGTTGACGAAAATGGCGACCTGGTTCTGGCAAATTCCCCTCTGTCCGGGCGGATAAGTTTGCGCAAGACCGACAGCTACCAGTATCACGCCCTGCACGATACGCCCGAGATCTTCATCAGCATGCCCCGGATCGGGGCCACTACCGGCAAATGGACCGTGTACCTGACCCGCCGCATAAACAAAGCGGACGGATCGTTTGGCGGCCTATCGTCGGTCGGCATGGATCCCAGCTATTTTTCGAGGATCTACACCGAACTTGACCTCGGCAAGGACTCGGTGGTGACCGTGGCCGGGCGCGACGGGATCGTTCGTGCGCGTGCGATGGGCGCGGATTTGACCGCCGGACAGAGCCTGGCCAGCGCTGGCTTGTTCACCCGGCACCTGCCGGCCGCGAACCACGGCAGTTACATAAGCGCAGGCAAGGTGGACCAGATCATTCGCATATTCAGCTACCGCGCCCTCAAGAACTATCCGCTCGTCGTTGTGATCGGCACGTCGAAGGCCGTCGCATTGTCGGACCACGACCGGCGCCGATCCATCTACATGCAGGCAGCGGGCGGGATGACCGCGGTCATCCTGTGTCTTGGCCTTTTCACTCTGTTCCAGATCGAGAGATCGGAGCGAGCGAACGAGGAGCGGCGCCACAGCGAACGACTGTTCCGCACCCTGGCGGATGGGGCGCCGGTGGGAATCTTCCGCACTGATGCAGCCGGCAAATGCGTATACGTGAATGGCCGCTGGTGCGATATCGCCGGAATGCAGCCTGAAGCGGCGCTGGGCGAGGGCTGGGCTGCCGCGATCCATCCGGACGACCGGGAACGTGTTTTCAAGGACTGGGGTGCGGCGGCAAACGATGGGCAGCTCTTCCTGTCCGAGTATCGTTTTCAGACGCAGGATGGAACTGTCACATGGGTCGTCGGCCAGGCTCGGGCCGAAACAGACTCGAAAGGCAAAGTTCTGAGCTACGTCGGCACGATTACCGACATCACGGAGCAAAAGCAGGCGGAGGAAACCATCCGCCGCATCAACATCGAACTGGAACAGCGGGTAAAAGAACGCACGGTGCAGCTGGAGACCGCCAACCAGGAACTGGAAGCTTTCACCTACTCCGTGTCCCACGACCTGAAGGCCCCTTTGCGCGGCATCGACGGCTACAGCCGCCTGCTGCTGAAGGAATACTCGGCCAGGCTCGACGACGAGGGCCGCCGCTTCCTGCAGAACGTGCGCCGGGCCACGTTGCAGATGAACCAGTTGATCGACGACCTGCTCGCCTACTCGCGCCTGGAGCGCTACGTCCTGCAAACCACGCAGGTGAACATGCAGGCGCTGATCGATGCCCTGCTGGTGGAGTGCGTCACCGAAGTACAGAATCGCGGGGTCGCCGTGACCGTGACCCTGTCCTGCACAACCGTCCGCGCCGACCGGGACGGATTGGCAATGGCGCTGCGCAATCTTCTGGATAATGCCCTCAAGTTCAGCCGCGATGTGCCCCGGCCGGCGATCGAGATCAGCGGACACAACACCGGCATCTCGTGTATTCTCTGGGTACGCGACAATGGAACCGGCTTCGACATGAAGTTCCACGACCGCATTTTCGACATGTTCCAGCGCCTGCACCGCGCCGAGGACTATCCCGGCACCGGCGTCGGCCTGGCGATCGTGCGCAAAGCCATGAAACGCATGGGCGGGCGCGCCTGGGCGCAGAGCGAACCAGGCCAGGGCACGACTTTCTATCTGGAGATACCCCAATGACCATGGCCAGGCCGATTCTGCTCGTCGAAGACAACCCGATGGACCTCGATCTGGCCCTGCATGCTTTCCAGCGCCGCAAACTCGCCAACCCCATCGAGGTGGCCCGCGACGGGGAAGAAGCTCTCGCCTGGATTCCGCGCTGGGAAGCCGGCGAGCCGTGCCCGATAGTCATACTGATGGACATCAATATGCCCAAAATCGGCGGGCTGGAGGTATTGCGGCAACTCAAGTCCCATCCCGTGTTCCGCACCATCCCGGTGGTCATGCTCACGACTTCGGCCGTGAGCCAGGACGTGGAGTCGGCCTATCAGCACGGCGCCAACTCCTACATCGTAAAGCCGGTGGACTTCGACAAATTCATTGTGGTCGCCGAACAGATCGAGCTTTACTGGGCCGTGTTGAATGTGTCGGCGGGGTAAGCGGTCTTTCAGAGAACTACCGGGCTATCCGGCAGCTCGTCGCGATTCGTCTCCCCGGGCGGAAAATGCCGGGCGAGCAGTGCGGTGATCTCGCGAATGCCCGCGAGCACGCCCTCTTCGTAGCGCCCGTCGCGGAAAGCCGCCTCCATCCTGAGGCAGATCGCCTCCCACTCCCGCGGCTTGACCTTGTTGTTGATGCCGCGGTCGGCGATGACTTCAATACAGTGATCGACAAGCTGGACGTAAATCAGCACGCCGCTGTTATGCTCGGTGTCCCATACGCGCAGCTGCGAGAACATCTCGATGGCACGGTTGCGCGGCGTGCGACCATGCAGCAGTAGCCACAGGTTCAATCCCGCTTCGACGGCGAAACGGATCTCGCCGCTGTGCCGGCCCTCGGATTCGCGCACCGCATTTTCGATCGCAACAAGCGTCGCTTTCGGAAACGCCCGGTTGGCGATCCATTGCGGCGCCAGAAGATGCTTGATGATGCGTTTCAGGTCCATCGTGTTAGAGTCCCTAACCTAATGAAACACGTGTGCGTTGCGAGTCAAAATTGGTGCTGAC
>CAYIRZ010000119.1:0-8280 GCA_964365845.1 uncultured Streptomycetaceae bacterium | reverse complement strand
TCATCGAGTTCTGCCAGGTGCTGGCCGGTCCGTTCTGCGGCTGCCTGCTCGCCGACATGGGCGCCGACGTCATCAAGGTCGAGCCGCCCGAGGGCGACCTCATGCGTGCCTGGCCGCCGCTCATGGACGGCTACAGCCAGTATTTCGCCTCGGTCAACCGCAACAAGCGCTCGGTGGCGCTCGACCTCAAGGATGCGGCCGGGCGGGATGCCGCGCGCCAACTGGCTTTGTCGGCCGATGTCGTCATCGAAAACTTCCGGCCCGGCGTGATGGCGAAATTCGGGCTCGATCACGCCACGCTCGCCCGGGACAAACCCGCGCTCGTCTATTGCTCGGTGTCCGCCTTCGGCCAGAGCGGGCCGCGCGCGAAGGAAGGCGGCTTCGACATGACGCTGCAGGCGATGAGCGGCGTGATGAGCGTCACCGGCGAGGCGGACGGACGGCCGGTAAAATGCGGCATTCCCATCGCCGATTTCACCGCCGGACTGTATGCCGCATTCGCGGTCGTCTCGGCGCTGCACAAGGCAAACCGCGGCGCGGGCGGCGATCACCTCGACGTCTCGATGCTGGGCGCCATGCTCGGCATCGCCAATCTCCAGACCAGCGAATACTTCGGCACCGGACGCGACCCGGTCAAACTGGGTTCCGCGCATCCGATGAACGCGCCCTATGCGGCATTCCGCTGCCGCGACGGCTACTTCGCGCTGGCGGCGGGCACCGACAAGCTGTGGCACGCGGCCTGCGAAGGCATAGCGCGGCCCGACCTGATGCAGGACGCGCGCTTCGCCTCGCCCAGCCTGCGCGCCCAAAACCAGGCCACGCTGAGCGAACTGCTCGAACTGGAATTCGCCAAGTACGATGCCGCCGAACTGCTGCAAATTTTCAACGGGCGCGGCGTGCCCTGCGCGCCGATCAACAGTTATTCGCAGGTGCTCGCCGATCCGCAGGTCCGGCACATGCAATGGATCGAGGACATTACGCTGCCCAACGGCGTCGCGACCAAAACCATCGTCTCGCCGCTACAGGTCTCCGGCGAACGGCTCGGCGTCTACCGCGCACCGCCCGCGCTGGGCCAGCACACCGCTGAAGTGCTGTCGGAAATAGGGATACGAGTTCCAT
The DNA here is from genome assembly GCA_964365845.1 of uncultured Streptomycetaceae bacterium. Taxonomy (GTDB): domain Bacteria; phylum Pseudomonadota; class Gammaproteobacteria; order Burkholderiales; family SG8-41; genus CAKKQX01. The sequence continues at coordinate 7,161 of CAYIRZ010000119.1, read as the reverse complement.
GAATGACGAGCTGATCAGGAAGCACGAAGGCCACGTCACCCACCTGACGCTGAACCGCCCGCAGAAAGCGAACGCGCTGTCGGCCTCATCGGTGGAAGCGCTGCTCGACGCGGTCGAATATGCCTGCACCGACGGCACGCGGCTGCTGATTCTCGACGGCGCCGGCGATCATTTCTGCGCCGGCTTCGATTTCAGCGGTTATCTGGAGCAAAGCGAAGGCGATCTGGCGCTGCGCTTCTTGCGCATCGAGACGCTGCTGCAGCAGCTTTATCATGCACCGTTCGAAACGCTGGTGTTCGCTCACGGCAAAAACTTCGGCGCCGGCGCCGACCTCGTGGCAAGCTGCGGCATACGCATTGCCGCTCCCGGCACCACTTTCCACATGCCCGGCCTGAGATTCGGCATCGTGCTCGGCACGCGCCGGCTCACCTACCGCATCGGTGCCGACAAGGTGCGTGAAATCCTGTCTGCCTCCCGCACCATCGCTGCCGACGAGGCGCTGAAAATCAATTTTGCGACCTATATCGCCGCCCGCGCCGAATGGCCGGCGCTGATTGCTGCAACCCGCGCCAACTGCGATCTGCTCACGCCCGCCGCTGCCGCCGCCCTGCACCGCCGGACCGTGACCGACAGCCGCGCCGAGGACATGGCAGAGATCGCCAACTCCGTCTGCGTGCCGGGGCTGAAGGAACGTATCCGTTGGTTCAGGGAATCGGATAAGTGAGCGGTAAGCAGTGAGCAGTGAGCAGTGAGCAGTGAGCAGTGAGCAGTGAGCAGAATAAGACCTCGGAGCCTTCCTCTCTCCTCTCTCCTCTCTCCGCTTACCGCTTACCGCTTACCGCTTACGGCTTACGGCTTACGACTTACCAATCAAGAGGAAACCCATGAACAGCACTCTGCCCGCAACCATGAAAGTCGTCGCGATGACCGCCCCCGGCGGCCCCGAAGTGCTGAAGCTCGCCGAGCGCCCTTTGCCCGGACTGCAAGCCGGCGAAGTGCTGATCAGGGTCGCCGCCGTCGGCGTCAACGGCCCGGACATGATGCAGCGCAAGGGGCTTTATCCGGCCCCGGCCGGCGCCTCGGACCTGCTGGGTCTCGAAGTGTCGGGAGAAATCGTAGCGCTGGGCGATCAGGTCAAGCGCTGGTCGGTCGGCGACAAGGTGACCGCGCTCACCAATGGCGGCGGCTATGCCGAATACTGCGCCGTCGATGCCCGGCACTGCCTGCCGGTCCCGAAAGGCATAGCGCTCACCGATGCGGCGGGTCTGCCGGAAACCTACTTCACCGTGTGGAGCAACGTGTTCATGGGCGCCGGCCTCGCCGCGGGCGAGACATTTCTGGTCCACGGCGGCGCGGGTGGCATCGGCACCACCGCCATCCAGCTCGGCAAGGCCTTCGGCGCAAAAGTGATTGCAACCGACAGCCCGGAACAACGTTGCGGCATCTGCCGCGATCTCGGTGCCGACCGCGTGATCGACTACCGGCAAGAGGACTTCGTTGAAATCGTGCGCAAGGAAGGCGGCGCCAACGTCATCCTCGATATCGTCGGCGGTCCCAACATCGAGCGCAACTTCAAAGCCGCCAACCACGACGGCCGCATCATTCAGCTGGCCTTCGCGCTCGGCTCCAAAGTCGACATCAACCTGATGCCGGTCATGCTGAAACGCCTGACCTATACCGGCTCGACCCTGCGCACCCGGCCACCCGCTTTCAAGGCGAAGATCGCGCAGGAACTCGAGGCGAAGGTATGGCCGCTGCTCGAGAGCGGCCGGATCCGCGTCGTCACCCGCCAGACCTTCCCGCTCGCGGAAGCCGGCAAGGCTCACACCATGATGGAATCGAGCCAGCACACCGGCAAGATCGTGCTGACGGTGGAAAAGCAGTAAGCAGTAAGCAGTAAGCGGTGAGCGGTATGTCGTGTAAAGCGCCTGGCGCGGTGGTTCTCCATCGCTGCTTACTGCTTACTGCTTACCGCTTACTGCTTACCGCTCACTGCTTACGGCTTACGGCTTACGACTTACCCGCTTTCCTAGATTAATCGCGGCTGTTCGACGTCGGGCTTGTCGGACGCATTGTTGGGCGGCCTGCGGCGTAACAGCGAGACATCCCCCTCGAATGCAACGGCGCGCGCATAGTTGATGTTTTTATCGAGCTCGTCGAAATACAGGTTCTGCCCGCCGAAATGCTTCTCGATGTAGCTGTAGTCGCCACCAAGGTCTTCCTTGAGCCGTTTGGTCGCGTTCCGGTAGAAGCGCGGCGTCCTGAAAACCAGATCGGCCGCTGACGCAAAAACGATTTCCTCGCTGCCATCCTGATGGCGCTGGCGCGCGATGCCGCCGCGCACAAACTCGGGATAGAGCCGGTCATAACATTTTTCGAGATAACAGCGGTCGGCCATCTGCGCCAGGATGTCGGCGCTACCGAGCAGATTGCCGATCAGGCGGAATTCCGGCCCCGGCACGCGAATCCGGTCGACCGGGATCTCGTAACCGGTAAAGTGCAGAGTGCGCACCGCCGCCTGCGCCATATCGCCCATGCCGATTTTCGGCAGATATTCCTCGAGAAAGCGTCCACCGCGCGCCGCATGGGTGGTGGTGTAATCGGCGCCGTTCTGGTGCCGGGTATCTTTGCGGTGACGGATATAGCCGCAATCGTGATAGAGCGCGGTGACGATGCCGAAACGGAACAGGCGCTCGTCCATGGCTTCGGCGCAGGTTGCCCGCACGCAACCGTCCATCAGGCGCGCCATCGCCAGCGTCACGTCCATTACGTGCTGAATGTCGTGATAACCGGTATCGCACCCATAATAGCCGGGGTACTCGCCACGATAGAGGCTCACCAGATCATCAAAGGCCTGCCTGAGATTGCCCGCGGTATCCTGCTGGTACAGGTCGCGGTAGACCAGGCAAACCACCTCTGAAACCTGTCGCGGATCGGTGGTGTTGACGCTGTTGGTAACGTCGTATTCGTTACGCCGGTACAGCATTTTGTCACAATCCCGAAGTCGAATTTCATCGGACTTTGGCACATTACACTATAATGGCCTGGGCATTGCAATCATGCATTCTCAAACCGTCTATACCAAAACCGCCAAGGGTGTTCTTGAGATCAAGAACAAGTCCGTGAGGCTGCCACGCGACCTGGGCCTGGTATTCCTTGCGGTCGACGGCAAGTCGACGATCGCCGACCTGGCAAAAAAATCGGGCATGCCCGAGCAGAAACTCCTGGAGACGCTCGACAAGCTGGCTGCCGACGGCTACATCAAGGTTTTCTCCTCCCCCGCCCCGTCCGCCGCTGCGTCGTCCCGGGACGAAGAAGGCCTGGACCTCGATTTCACTTCGCCTGAGGCGGTTGCCAAACTCAATGTCGAGGCCGAAGTGCGCGCCAGGGCCGAGGCCGAAGCCCGGGCACGCGCCCAGGCGGCGACACGTGCCACAGCCGAAGCCAAAGTCAGACAGGAAGCGCAGGCTCGGGCACGCGCCATGGCGGAGGCCAAGATGAAAGTCGAAGCCGAGGCCAAGGCCCGCGCCGAAGCGGCGGCACAGGCCGCCTCCGAAGCGCGCGCCAAGGCGGAAGCAGAAGCCAGGGCCGCGGCCGACTCGAAGGCCAGGGCCGAGGCCGAAGCGCGGATGCAGGCCGCAATGGAAGCCAAGTCCCGCGCCGAAGCTGAAGCACGCGTGCGCGCCGAGGCCGAGACACGGGCCAGGCAGGAAGCCGAAGCCAAAGCGGCGGGGGAAACCCGGGCCAGGGAAGAAACCGAGGCGCGGGTGCGCGCCGAAACCGAAGCGCGGGCCCATGCCGAGGCGGAAACCCGGGCGCGAACCGCCATCGAAGCCCAGCTGAAAGCAATGACCGAAGCGCTGGCGCAGGCCGAGGCGCGCGCCAGGGAAGAGGCCGAGGCGCGTGTCAGGATGGAAGCCGAAATCAAGGCACGCGCAATAGCCGAAGCCCAGGCGCGCGCCGAAGCCGAAGCCCGCGCCAAAGCAGCGGAAGAAGCCGTTGCACAGGCCAGAGCCATGGCCGAAGCGGCGGTCAAAGCCAGGGCCGAAGCCGAAGCACGTGTCCGCGAGCAGTCATCGGATGCTGCCAACGCACAAGCGATGGCGCGCATGGAAGAAGCCATGAAAGCGCTCGATGAAGCCAAGGCCCGGGCGCATGAGGAAGCAAAAGCCCGCGTGGCGGCGGAAGCCAAGGCGCAGGAAGAAGCCGAGGCACGCAAACGTGAGGAGGCACTAAGCAAGGCGCGCGAGGAAGCCGCGCGCAGGCAACGTGAAGAAGCGGAAGCCAGCACCCGGAAGCAGTTGCGCGAGTTGCGGGAACAATCGCAGCACGCCCGGGAAGAAGCCGAAGCCAGGGCCGAAATCGAGAGAAAAGCGCGCGAGGAGGCCGAAGCCAGGGTCGAGACCGAACGCCGGGCCCGCAAGGAGGCCGAGGCAAAAACCGAGGCCGAGCGCAAAGCTCGCGTCGAAGCCGAAGACCGCGCCAAGGCCGAAACAGTGGCGCGCGTCATGCAAGAGCAGCAGATGCGCGAACAAGCGGGCGAAGAGATCGAGCAGCGCGTCGCCGCCGAACTCAAGGCGCGCGAACTCGCCGAACGCGATGCGGATGCGCGCTATCGCGCCGAAGCCGCGGAACGCGCCCGCGCCGCAGCGGGCGAGCGGCAGAAACAACGCGACGAGGAAGCGGCGCGCCCGGCGCCGGCGTCACCCGGCGCCGGGAAGCCGGCCAACCGGATCAAAATCGCGGCCATGGCGCTCATCGTACTGATGGCATCGGCAGTCGGCCTTCTGCATGTCGTGCCCCTGCCGGTTTTTATCCCAGGCGCTCAGGAACTCATTTCGCAACGCCTGCAACAACCGGTCAGCATCTCGAGCATGCGTTACGCGCTGTTTCCTTCCCCGCAACTCACGCTGGAGCGCGTAACGATAGGCAAATTACAGGAAATCAAGATCGGCAATATCGTCGTCGGCGCCGGACCGTTTGCGCTGCTCGGCGAGCAGAAGCATATCGACAGCGCCGAAGTCAATTCGGTCATCCTGGAGCAGGACATGCTCGCGCAGATCCTGCTTTGGACCAAACCGCAGCCCGGGGCGCAGCCGCTGCAGATCGCCAGACTCAGGATCAAGTCGATACGGCTGCCGGTGAAGGCGCTGGAAGTCCCGACATTCGATGCCGACATTACGCTCGACCGCCGCGGAGCACTGCAAAAAGCGGTGTTCTCCGGTGACAAGGTCATACTCGAGCTTACCCCCAAAGACCCGCTGTGGCACATCAACGTCAATGCGCGCGGCTGGCAACTGCCGCTGGGGCCGGCGCTCGAATTTGACGACCTGACGTTTACCGCGATCATCGGGAAACAGCAGGCAACAATAAGCGGCATTGAAGGCCGCATTGGCCGCGGCGCCATCAAAGGCGCGGCCAAGGCCAGCTGGGACGACAACATCCGGATCGAAGGCGACTTCAGCCTGGCCAACGGCGACCTCGGCCAGTTGCTCATGAAGTTCACCCGCAATTTTGAAGCCACCGGCGCGCTTAACGTTACGGCCACCTATGCGCTGCAGGGCGCGAGCCTCGCCACCCTGTTCGGCAATCCGCGTGTAAACGCAACTTTTGCCATCGCAAAAGGCGCGCTCAATAACATCGACATCGTGCGTGCGATCCAGTCGCCTTCGCGCGACGGTATCAGGGGCGGCAAAACCTCATTCGATGACCTGGCGGGATCGCTCCAGCTTGCGGGCAACCGCTACCTCTACCGTCAGTTGCGGTCGACTTCGGAAGCGATGAGCGCCACCGGCAACGTCGACGTCGCACCCGACGGCGAACTCTCCGGCCACATCAGCGCCGAACTCGGCTCCAAATCGCTGGTGGTGGCGCGCGGCGGCATGAACGTCGCCGGCGATCTCAAGGCGCCGGTGCTCAAGCCATGAATTAACCGATCAGTTAGTCGCGGAGCGCAGCGCGGCGATGCGTTCTTCGAGCGGCGGATGCGACATGAACAGGTATTTCAGGCCGTGCGCCGCGCCGCCCGAAATCCCGGATGCGGCCATCTGGTCGGGCAGCTGCGACTGTTCGTGGTTCAGCTTGAGCCGCTCGAGCGCCGCGACCATCTTGTCGCGGCCGGCAAGCCGGGCGCCGCCCGCATCGGCGCGGAATTCGCGCTGGCGGCTGAACCACATCACGATCATGCTGGCGAGAACGCCCAGCACCAGTTGCGCGATGATGACGGTGATGAAAAACGCGGGACCATGCCCGCGCTCGACCTTGAACACGAGGCGATCGACCACGAAGCCGATGACGCGCGACAGGAAAATCACGAAGGTGTTGACCACGCCCTGGATCAAAGTGAGCGTCACCATGTCGCCGTTCGCGACGTGGCTGATTTCGTGGCCCAACACCGCCTCAGCCTCGTCCTGAGACATGTTATTGAGTAGTCCGCTACTGACCGCCACCAGCGCATAGTTGCGGTTCCAGCCGGTGGCGAAGGCATTGATCTCGGGCGATTCGAAGACCGCCACTTCCGGCATGCCGATGCCGGCCTGTTGCGCCTGGCGCTTGACGGTGTCGACCAGCCAGCGCTCGCTCATGTTGGAGGGCACCTCGATCACCTGGGCGCCGGTCATCCTCTTGGCGCTCCATTTCGAGATCAGGAGCGAGATGAACGAACCGCCGAAGCCCAGCACGGCGGACAGAATCAGCAACGAGTTGTAGTCGATGCCCACGCCCTGCTCATCGAGCATGCGGTCGATACCCAGCAGCCGCAGCGTGATGCTGAGCACGAACACGATCGCCAGGTTGGTGACGATGTACAGAAAAATCCGTTTCATATGAGCCTTGATCTCCAGTGATGAACCCGATGCGTTAGATGGGGACGGACCCCGCAAGTTCAATAACACAGTCCGCCAGGAATTGAATTTAATATATTGATTTTTAAAAGTTTTTTGTATGCTCTCCTAGGAGTTTGTCGGACTTAGCCCCGACAAACTCCTAAAATGAAAAAAACTAAAGAACGGGGTGAAAAGAACGCCATACAAGTGACGTTTGATCAGGTTAGCATAGGGTTTCGACACGTAAAGCTTCTTTATTAAGCAGCCTGTCGTCCAAGCATAGATTAACAGCGATCCATTAACGCTATGCGTTCCGGCGAATGGCGCCCAGTCCGAC
>CAYIRZ010000118.1:0-8333 GCA_964365845.1 uncultured Streptomycetaceae bacterium | reverse complement strand
CAGCACCAATTTTGACTCGCAACGCACACGTGTTTCATTATGTTAGGGACTCTTATATGCCGGTACCCGATTTTCCTCTTTGGATGCTGAAAAACCGCCCCTTGCCGCCCATCGTGCAGGGCGGGATGGGGGTCGGGATTTCCGCGCACCGGTTGGCCGGAAACGTCGCGCGGCTGGGCGCCGTGGGCACCATTTCCAGCGTCGATCTGAGACACCATCATGCCGATTTGCTGGAGCGGACGAAGGATAGCCATGACAGGGACGAACTCGACCGGGCCAACCTGATCGCGCTCGACCGGGAAATCCGGATGGCGCTGGACATTGCCGCGGGCCATGGCGCGATCGCGGTCAATGTCATGAAAGCGGTCGCCGCGTACGCAGCGTACGTGCGCCAGTCGTGCGAAAGCGGGGCGCATGCCATCGTGATGGGCGCGGGGCTGCCGCTCGACCTTCCGGAACTCACCAGGAATTTTCCCGACGTGGCGCTGATTCCGATTTTGTCGGATGTGCGCGGCACCGCCATCGTGCTCAAGAAATGGTTGCGCAAAAACCGCCTGCCGGACGCCATCGTCATCGAGCACCCGCGTTATGCCGGCGGTCACCTCGGCGCCACGCGCCCGGAAGAGATCAACGATCCGCGCTTCGATTTCGAGCCGGTGCTGGACGGCATTTTCAAACTTTTCCGGGAACTGAACATCGAGCGCGAGCGCATCCCGCTGATCCCCGCCGGCGGCATCAACAGCCACGAAAAAGTACGCGCATTGCTCGCGCTGGGCGCCGCGGCGGTTCAGATCGGCACGCCGTTCGCGGTGACCGAAGAAGGCGACGCCCATCTCAATTTCAAGCAGGTGCTGGCGGAAGCCAAGTCTGAGGATATCGTCACCTTCATGAGCGTTGCCGGACTGCCGGCGCGGGCGGTGCTGACGCCCTGGCTGAAAAACTATCTGCGGCGCGAAAAAGCGCTGCAGTCGCACGCCCAAGCCGATCCGCGACGTTGTGTCCCGGATTTGAATTGCCTTACCGTCTGCGGTTTGCGCGATGGCATCGCCAGCATTGGCCAGTTCTGCATCGACACCCGGCTCGCGTTCGCGCTCAAAGGCGACGTCAAGAAAGGACTGTTTTTCCGTGGTTCCGAGAGTCTGCCGTTCGGCAATCTGATCCGGCCGGTAGCCGAGCTGATCGATTATTTCCTGACCGGCAGAATGCCGGCTTTCCATTGATGTCGCATTGCGTGTTGCCGCCGACTATAGACAGGTTTTGGCGCCCTCATCCACCGGGATAAGCACACCCTCCTGTTGCCCGGTGTCTTGCGCCACCCCTTCAACCTTCTCTCCCGGCCTCTCTCCTGCTCAGGTGGGAGAGGCGTCCGGGGGTGAGGATAGGAGGGAAATTTATTGCGCCTAGCAGCCTGTCGGACTTTGTTGGTCCCGTAGGCTGCTCAAAACCAGGGCAACGGGTTGCGCGTCAGCGCAACGGTGACGATGTAAAAAAATACCGCCTGCGCTGCGACCCACGCCGCGATACGTGTCAGGTAATCCATCATCGCCCGGCGCCAAACCAATAGCCGTGACTTCCCGCCACCGCGCCGGCCACCGTTATCAGACTCAATGCAAGCAACACCCAGTGCAAGCGCGTGACCAGCCGGAACGTCGATTCCGGTGCGCGCTGCGCGCGTTCGATGAACCAGCGATGCAAAAACAACGGCTCGAGCACAAACAGCACCAGCGTAAATAATGCCCACACTGCGACCATGGCATGCATCCACCAGTATTCGGCTCGGGCGAAACGCTGCCACAAGTCAAGCCGGTGGACAAGATAAAAACCGCTCAAGCCCGTGATCAGGGTGGTGATGCGCGACTGCGCCGCGAATCCGTGCTCTATTTTCTCGAAAAATGCGACGCGCTCTGCCGGCGTCCTGAGGCGGCGCGTTGCCGGCAGCACCACGGTGGTCACCATCGCCACGCCGCCGATCCACAGCACCACTCCCAGCACGTGCAGCACGCGTGCGATGACCCAGTCGTTCATTACGGGCTCTAAAGCACCGGCGGCGAAGCGGCCGCGTTGAGATCGATGCCGCTCATCTCGGCCTTGCCGGCCAGGATCTGCAGATTTATGGTGATGGTCATGATATTCCCGCTGCGCTTTTCAGAAACAGCATGATACCCAAATTGAGGCACCCATACCGCGCCTGCGGCCAGGACCCGACCCTGATCGGATGGCCGGTGAAACGCGGCAGCATGTGCGCGCCCAGCCCGTAGATCAGGCCAATCGTGACATAGAGCCGGTTGCGCTTGCGCTTCCTGACAAAACCGTCAATTTATCCTGGACATCGACCATTAGGCGTTTTTCTCCCTTGCCTATCGTCAATAGATCCCAGACTAGCAGCGCATACCCGGCAGCAGTCATCAAACCGAATGCCTCGCGCCACCACATACCTTGCACAAACCAGGGATGCGCTTGCGCGGCAAAATAACCGGCCCATGTGGAGCCCTCAATTGCACGTTCGATCTGCGATTGCACGTAACCGGAAATCAGCATGGCCATGGTCATGCCGACCACGCCCATATTCAGCAAACCGAGCGCCCACTTCCACTTCCAGCCATTACCGGGCAACGCATCCTCCATCCACACATTACCGCGCCACTTCTGCATAGCGATGTAGAAAAAAGCAATGTTGATCGTGGCATACGCGCCAAAGAACGACAGATGCGCATGTGAAGCCGTCCATTGGGTGCCGTGAGTATAAAGATTGATTTGCGGCAGGGTATGCATGAAGCCCCACACACCGGCGCCGAAAAAATTGCCAAAAGCCTGGGCGATGAGCCAAGCCATGGTGGGATGGTTGGAATTCTTTATCTTGTTCTCGCCTGCATCAAACACGGCATGTACCACCATCGCCACCAGCGGGATGGGCTCCAATGCGGAGAAGAATCCGCCAATGGTGAGCCAGTATTCCGGCGTCCCGATCCAGAAATAGTGGTGCCCCAGCCCCAGAATGCCCGAACCGAACATCAGCGCCACTTCAATATAAAGCCACGTTTCGACAATCCTGCGGCGCACTCCCAGCGTTTTCATCAACCCGTATGCCATGATAACGCCGACCATCACCTCCCAGGTCGCCTCGACCCAGAGATGAATGACCCACCACCACCAGTATTGGTCAATGGAAATATTGGTGACGTAGAACATGCCCGCAAGATACAACCCAAACAAAGCCAGCAAGTCCATTACCAACACGCCCGCAATGCCGGTAAAGCGGCCTTTGGTAAAGGTGGCCGCCACGTTGTAAAAGAAAACCAGCACACTCACCACGATGCCGATATCCGCCCAGCGCGGCGCTTCGATATATTCACGCCCCTCGTTGATGAACCAGATGGTTGACATTTCGCCCGGACCGACCTGCACCAACAAAAAGACCAGCACCACAACGGTAACGACGGCGGTCAACACCCAAAACATCAGGTTGCCCAGGGGCAATCCGACTACCGGGTGTCCAGCCTCATCTTCCAACAACCAATAGACCGAGCCGAGAAACCCGTACAGCAACCAGACCACCAAGGCATTGATATGCACCATGCGGTTGACGTTAAAGTCCAGCACGCCGAAGAGGAAATCCGGCTCGAGGTACTGCAGGCCGGCAAGCAGCCCGAATAGAAGCTGTGCGCCAAACAAGATCATGGCGACAATAAAATACTTTACCGCGAGCTTCTGACCTCCGTTCAGGTTGGCACTGTCCAACACACCGGTCGTTGCCATGACTATTTCTCCTGTGGCATAGACTTGAAGTTGTAGGGGAAGCCATTGGTATCAATGGTGGACATCCACTTCAGAAAAGCCACGACTCCCCGCGCTTCCTCGTCGGTAACCCCCAGATTGGGCATGCGACGCCCCAATGCGTTGTGCAGTTTATCGGATGGGTCCTTGATGAAATCGACCATCAGTTGCTCGCGTATTTCCCTGGAACCCCAGTAAGGGTCGAGCCAGGACTTGGTCAGATCGGGCGCGAAATAAGCACCGTTCCCCAACAGGGTATGGCAATTGATGCAGTTTTTTGCCTGTATGGTCATCTTGCCCCTGGCAACCAGTGCCTCGGCGTCCTGCTCGGAAAGCTCCTTGCCGAACAACGGTTCTTTGATACCCAGCACGGGTACTTGCACATAACGCTTTTCATCGAACTTGTATTCGATGCGGTAATTGATGGCCGAATAGGCGGGTACCCGCTTCGACCCCGCGGTAATCTGCCGCATGGAATCGAAAGTCAAAAGGACCAGAACAACAAGCGAGACACCGGTAACCCAGATGGCGGTCTTGCGCCAAAAGGACTCGGATGCCCACCACGGGCTAGTAGTCATGATTACCCCTTTCTCTTGTCGGCTCATACACCTTTTGTACCGGCGTCCTGACGCTCATGTCCCGCAGCGTGCGTTCCCACGCACAAATGCCAGATGGCATGAGGGGCCAGCCAATACCCAACCAGCAAAAACATCACCATAGCCGCCCACAACAGGCTGTTGAACATATGGGTCGCGTGCGCGAGGAACAGCGCGGAGGTAAGCAGCCCGGCATACGCAACGTAAGCCAGAGGCATGAGTTCGGGCATCCTCTTGATACGCGAAAAAGCAAACAGAAGCGCATACAGCGCACCGAGCAGAACGACCATCGCGGAGGTGAAAAATATCGTGAAAAAACTGGCTAAACTGGCTGGTTCTACCACTGTATCTTCTCCTTGGTTGCGTATTCCAGGGAAGCCGAGCGGCATTTCCGGCCATGTTGACCGCGGCCGAAAGCGCGGTGCATGGTGATCAGATTCTATCGCAGTTGTTCAACATCGTATCCAACTTTTTGGGGAGCGTTTTCCGCGGTGCGGCGCGGTGGGAAACTCGATTACTATTGCAGTTTATAGCTTTGCCCACTTCAATCATCTTGATCTGAATCAATTATCCTCCTTCGGATGCACCTGAACCGAATTGAGTTGCTTGAAACCGTTTGCGCGGCGATTTTTTCGTGCATGGCCTCGAACGGCACCAGCTGGCCCGGCACGCGCCACGAATACGATGGCCCAGTCGCGCCCGAACTGGCGCGACTCTTCCACCAGCGCGGCGAACGTGCCCAGCTCTTCGGGGGTTTTGTCCACGGACATCAGCGGTGTGAGCGCACCGCCTTGTCCGGCCTCAAAGCGGACGCGCTGTTCGGGCGTGCTGTCGTCGGGCAGCACGGCATTGGCAAAAACTAACAGCAGCCGCTGCGGCTCGGACTGCTCGCGCGCGACGCGCAGCAGGTCGTCAAAACCCGAAATGTTCATGGTTACTGCACCAGCGGAGTGTCGGCTGCATCGAGATCTACACCCTCCACCGTGGCCTCACCGGCCAGCAGGCGCAGATATTGGCGCAGTGCCGTCACGAAGGTCTGCTGGCGCAGCGACATGGCCACCGCACCATGCACTGACTCGAAAAGCCGCGCCACGCCGGGCTCGCGTTCCAGCACCTCGACCACATGCAGGCCGAAGCGGCTGTGCACCAGGCGTGGCAGCACGCCTATCTCAATATGACCGAACAGCTCGCGCGCGAACTCCGGCGCGCAATCGGCGCTGCTGAGCCAGCCCAGATCGCCGCCGTGTTCACCGCTGGGGCAGTTGGACCACTTGCGCGCGGCATCGGCAAAGCTGTCGGCGGCCTGGCCATCATGGCAGCGCACGTCGAGGAAGATGGGCTCCGCGCGTTTACGCAAGGCCACCACATCGACGCCCGGTGTCACCGCAAACAGAATATGACGCGTCCGCACGCGTTCGCCGGTGCGGTAGGTGCTTTGGTGGGCCGCATGGTGGCGGCGGCACGCTTCTTCGGACGGCTCGGGAACCTTGAGCGTTTGCTCCAGCAGCGTATCGATGGCGCTGACTGCCGCTTCGCTGATCACGCCGTCGGCGGAGGGTGCGTCGTTTGCATCCAGCAGGCCGGCGGCTTGCGCGGCCTGGCGCAGCAACTCGGTGCACGCGCGCTGACGCAACTCATCGGGCGAGAGCTTGTCGTCCGTGGTGTGCAATGCCACGCCGTTGATGCGTGCCAGCGCCGATGCGCGCAAAGTGTCGGTTGTCATGCTAAACACCGGCGCCGGGTTGGCGCGGCTGGGGCTGATTGTGGCCCGGCGGCAAATTTAGCCGACGGCTGCGCACCACCTGGTACGGGCGAAAAAGGTAACCCACCGATGCAAAACCGCTCCACACGTGCACCAGCCGGCTGAATGGAAACAGCAGGAAGATCGTCATGCCAAGCACCACGTGGAAAAGGTAGGGCCACGGCACGTTGACCAGCGCCGCAGCGTCAACCGCACGCAGGGTGAGAATGCGCTGCGCCCAGTCGGCCAGGATCAGCATCACGCTGCCGTCCGAGTGAGCCCATGAAAATGGCAGCGTGGCCAGGCCCACCACCAGTTGCACCCACAGGATGACGAGGACGGCAATGTCCGTGGGGTGGCTGGTGGCGCGGATGCGCGCATCGAACACGCGGCGATGGATCAGCAATGACAAGCCGATGAAGCACAGCACTCCCGCAACCCCGCCCGAGTAGATGGCCATCATCTGCTTGACCGGAGCTTCCATGAAGTGGCCGTAGAACGAGTGCGGCGTCAGCAAACCCAGCAGGTGGCCGAAGAACAGGAACAGGATGCCCACGTGAAACAGGTTGCTGCCCCAACGCAGGCTGCCCGTGCGCAGCATCTGCGACGAGTCGCTCTTCCAGCTGTACTGGTTCTGGTCGAAGCGGATCAGGCTGCCGACCAGAAACACCGTGAGGCAAATGTACGGATAAACGCCAAAAACAAAGCCGAACAGCGTGCTCATGCGGGCGCTCCTTTTGCTGATTTGTCTCTGCGGATAATGTGTATCGGTTGCGGCTGGCCGGGCGTAGCCTGGCCTTTTGAGGAACAACCGTCGAAAACCACCGGCTCGACCCAACTCTCGTCCAGCGGTTCTTCGGGCGCGAGCTTCACGGCTTGCGCCTTCTCACCCGCCAGTTCCAGCAAGGCGCCGATCACGCTGGCGTAAGCGCTCTGGCGTTGCCGCAGCGCGCTGAAGATGGCGTTGAAGATGTGCGCCATCTCGCTCAGGAAGGCCCGGGCTTCGCGCGGCGGCTGGGTGGAAACGAATTCCAGCACCACCGGCAGGTAATCGGGCAGTTCGCCGGGCGCGAGGTAGAGACCGGCTTTGTCATAGGTCTGCGCCAGGTCGATCATCGCCGGACCGCGATCGCGCGAATCGCCATGCACATGCTCGAACAGGTGCAGCGAGGTGGCGCGGCCACGATCGAACAACTGCACGTAGGCGGCCTCGGCGTCGAGCGGATCACCGCTCGCGAGTGTATCCATCAGCACATCCAGTTCCGCCAGGCGCCCGACGGTGATGGCGCGCTCGGTGTGCAGCGCATCGCGCATCTCGGATAGATGGCTGCGCAACTCGGCGTCGGGATAGCTCAACAAACGCGCAAGCACCCGCAAGCTAAGGGCAGCGTTGGGGAATTTCGAGGTGATGGTCATGGGTCAAACCTTTGCCTTGATGGGAATGGTGCGCTTCTTGGTGCCGCCGAAGAGGCTGACCTTGCTCGCGCCATCGGAACAGCCGTTGCCAAACGAGAAGCCGCAGCCGCCGCGGATGTCGAAGGTGTTCTCGGCGTACTCACGGTGCGTGCTGGGAATCACGAAGCGGTCTTCGTAGTTGGCGATGGCCATCACGTGGTACATGTCTTCCACTTCAAGCTGGGTCATGCCGACCTGCTTCAATGCGGCCGTGTTGACGCGGTTCTCCACATGCTTCTCGCGCTGGTAGACACGCATCGCCAGCATGCGTTCGAGCGCGCGCACCACCGGCGCCGTGTCACCGGCGGTCAGCAGGTTGGCGAGGTACTTGACCGGAATGCGCAGTTGGTTCACGTCCGGTATTTCGCCATTGGCACCCACATGCCCGGCATTGGCTGCGGCGCTGATCGGCGACAGCGGCGGCACATACCACACCATCGGCAGCGTGCGGTATTCAGGGTGCAGCGGCAGCGCCACTTTCCATTCCACCGCCATCTTGTAGACGGGGCTTTTGCGCGCGGCTTCCATCCACGCGTCAGGAATGCCATCGGCGCGCGCCTGCTCGATCACCTTGGGGTCGTTCGGGTCGAGGAAGATGTCGATCTGCGCCTGGTACAGGTCGCGGTCGTGCTCGACGCTGGCGGCTTCCTGGATGCGGTCGGCGTCGTATAGCAACACACCGAGGTAGCGGATGCGGCCGACGCAGGTTTCGGAGCACACCGTGGGCTGGCCCGCTTCGATGCGCGGGTAGCAAAACGTGCATTTCT
>CAYIRZ010000117.1:0-8360 GCA_964365845.1 uncultured Streptomycetaceae bacterium | reverse complement strand
ACCGCCGACATTCGCCTTGTAAGGGCGACGCTCTACCAACTGAGCTAAGCACCCGGGGCGCAGTCCGCCTTCAACCCGGCTCCGACCTGCCCATGAGCGGGTCGCTTCACTTAAGCATTTTGGGGCAGGCGCGCAGCGCGCACCTACCCCAAAAATTTGAATTCCCGGACTGCTAGGAGCTTGTCGGACTTGAGTCCAACAAGCTCCTTAAATAGAACCGCCCTGAAAAAAATGCGAAAGTGTCTGCTAGCGTCAGTTTACCGCATCTTTCAGGGCTTTGCTAGGAGTTTGTCGGGCTTAGCCCCGACAAACTCCTAAAATAAAAGCACTAAAGAACGGGGTGAAAAGAACGCCATGCAAGTGACGTTTGCTCCGGTCAACACGGCGTTCCGACACGCAAAGTTTTTTTCTTAAGGAATTTGTCGGATCCGAGTCCGACAAATTCCTAGTGCTTGATCGCCGGCGCCGGCGTCTCGCTTACCGGCGGCAGCGGCGCGACCTCCTGCGGCTCGGGCAGCGGTTCGGGTTTGCGCTCCAGCGCCATTTCCAGCACGTTGTCGATCCACTTCACCGGATGGATATCGAGCCGGTTCTTGACGTTGTCGGGTATTTCCGCAAGGTCCTTCACGTTCTCTTCCGGAATCAGCACGGTCTTGATGCCGCCGCGGTGCGCTGCCAGCAGCTTCTCCTTGAGACCGCCGATCGGCAGCACCTCGCCGCGCAACGTGATTTCGCCGGTCATCGCGACATTGGCGCGCACCGGGATACCGGTAAGTGCCGACACCATTGCCGTGCAGATGCCGATACCCGCGCTCGGGCCGTCCTTCGGCGTCGCGCCTTCCGGCAGGTGGATGTGGATATCGTTCTTCTGGTAGAAGTCGGACTGGATGCCGAGGCGCTGGGAACGGCTGCGCACGACCGACAACGCCGCCTGCACCGACTCCTGCATCACCTCGCCCAGCTTGCCGGTGGTGGTCATCTTGCCCTTGCCGGGCATGATCGCCGCCTCGATCGTCAGCAGTTCGCCGCCGACCTCGGTCCACGCCAGGCCGCAGACCTGGCCGACCTGGTTGTTCTTCTCGGCCACGCCGTAGGTGAAGCGCCTCACGCCCAGGTACTTGTCGAGGTTGCGCGAGGTGGCCGACACCTTGCGGCTGCCCTTCTCGCTCACCAGCGTCTTCACCACCTTGCGGCAGATCTTCGACATCTCGCGTTCGAGGCTGCGCACACCCGCCTCGCGGGTGTAATAACGGACGACGTCACGCACCGCGCTGTCGGACACGACGATTTCCTCCGGCTTCAGGCCGTGGTTTTTCATCAGTTTCGGCAGCAGGTGCTGCATCGCAATGTGCACTTTCTCGTCTTCGGTGTAACCCGACAGCCGGATCACTTCCATCCGGTCGAGCAGCGCCGGCGGAATGTTGAGCGTATTCGCGGTGGCGACGAACATCACGTCCGACAGATCGTATTCGACCTCGACATAGTGATCGACGAAAGTATGGTTCTGCTCCGGATCCAGCACCTCGAGCAGCGCCGAGGCCGGGTCGCCGCGGAAATCCATGCCCATCTTGTCGACTTCGTCGAGCAGGAACAGCGGGTTCCTGACGCCGACCTTGCTCATGTTCTGCAGGATCTTGCCCGGCATGGAACCGATGTAGGTGCGGCGGTGGCCGCGAATCTCCGCCTCGTCGCGCACCCCGCCCAGCGACATGCGCACGAACTTGCGGTTGGTCGCGCGCGCAATCGACTGCCCGAGCGACGTTTTCCCCACGCCCGGCGCGCCGACCAGGCACAGGATCGGCGCCTTGAGCTTGTCCACGCGCAGCTGCACGGCGAGATATTCGACGATCCGTTCCTTGACCTTTTCCAGGCCATAGTGATCTTCATTGAGAACTTTTTCGGCCGCGATCAGATCGGCGTTGATCTTGCTCTTCTTGCGCCACGGCAGCGACACCACCGCGTCGATGTAGTTGCGCACCACCGTCGCTTCGGCCGACATGGGCGACATGAGCTTGAGCTTCTTCATCTCGACCTCGACCTTCTTGCGCGCCTCCTTGGGCATATGCGCGGCCTTGATGCGCTTCTCGATCTCGTCGATATCGGCGCCTTCTTCGCTCTCGCCCAGCTCTTTCTGGATTGCCTTCACCTGCTCGTTCAGATAGTACTCGCGCTGGCTTTTCTCCATCTGGCGCTTGACGCGCCCGCGAATGCGCTTCTCGACCTGCAGGATGTCGAGTTCGCTCTCAACCAGCTTCAGCAGGTGCTCGAGCCGCTGCTTGACGTCGAACATCTCCAGCACTTCCTGCTTTTGTTCGAGCTTGAGCGGCAGGTGCGCGGCGATGGTATCGCCGAGACGGCCGGCGTCGTCGATGCCCGCGAGCGAGGTCAGGATCTCGGGCGGGATCTTCTTGTTGAGCTTCACATACTGATCGAACTGCTGGATCATCGTGCGCCGCATCGCCTCCATCTCGTGGTCGGCAAGAGTCTCGGCCGGCACCGGCGTAACCGTCACCGCATAATGCGTCTTGGCGTCGATGATCTCGGTGATGCGGGCGCGCTGGCTGCCCTCGACCAGCACTTTCACCGTGCCGTCAGGCAGTTTCAGCATCTGCAGGATATTGGCGATGCTGGCGATTTCGTAGAGGTCCTCGGGCGCGGGCTCGTCCTTGGCCGCCGATTTCTGGGCGACCAGCACGATGCTTTTGCCCGTTTCCATCGCGGTTTCCAGCGCCTTGATGGATTTCGGGCGTCCGACGAACAGTGGAATCACCATGTGCGGGAAAACCACCACATCGCGCAACGGCAACAGCGGGAGCTGTAAGGGGTTGTTACTTTGGTCTTCTGGGCTGGACATGATGGTTTACCTTAAAAAAACAATACGTAAAGCTAACATTGGGGAAAATTCCCGGAAATCAAGCGGGATTAGCTCCCTCTAGCAGCCTGTCGGACTTGGCCCCATTCTTTAGTGCTTTTCCTTTTAGGAGTTTGTCGGACTTAGCCCCGACAAACTCCTGACTACATCGTGGATCCAGCCACCTTGGGCTGGTCCGAATAAATCATCAGTGGCGGCGTATCGCCGGTAATCGTACCCTCATCGACCACCACTTTGACCACGTTTTCCAGCGACGGCAGATCGAACATGGTGTTAAGCAGCGTCAGTTCGAGGATGGAGCGCAACCCGCGCGCTCCGGTCTTGCGTTCGAGCGCGCGCTTCGCGATGGCGCGCAGCGCCGGCTCGCGCACCTCGAGTTCCACGCCCTCCATGCTGAACATCTTTTGGTACTGCTTGAGCAGCGCATTCTTGGGCTGCGTCAGGATCTCGATCAACGCCACCTCGTCGAGCTCTTCCAGCGTCGCCACCACCGGCAGCCGGCCGACGAACTCGGGGATCAGCCCGTACTTGATCAGGTCCTCGGGTTGCACGTCGCGCAGCGCCTTGCCGATGTCCTTGCGATTGTCCTTGCTGCGTACTTCCGCCCCGAAGCCGATGCCGCTTTTCTCCGAACGCGCGCGGATGACCTTTTCGAGGCCGTCGAAAGCGCCGCCGCAAACGAACAGGATGTTGGTGGTATCGACCTGCACGAATTCCTGGTTCGGATGCTTGCGCCCGCCCTGGGGCGGCACCGAGGCGATCGTGCCCTCGATCAGCTTCAGCAGCGCCTGCTGCACGCCCTCGCCCGACACGTCGCGCGTGATCGACGGGTTGTCGGACTTGCGCGAAATCTTGTCGATCTCGTCGATGTAGACGATGCCGCGCTGCGCCTTGTCGACATCGTAGTCGCACTTCTGCAGCAGCTTCTGGATGATATTTTCGACGTCTTCGCCGACATAACCAGCTTCGGTCAACGTCGTGGCGTCGGCCATTACGAACGGCACGTTCAGCAGCCGCGCCAGCGTCTGCGCCAGCAGCGTCTTGCCCGAGCCGGTGGGACCGATCAGCAGGATGTTGCTCTTGGCGAGCTCGACCTCGTCGCTCTTGGTCATGGTCTTCAACCGCTTGTAGTGGTTGTAGACCGCCACCGAGAGAATTTTCTTGGCGACGTCCTGACCGATCACATACTGGCCGAGAATGGCGCGAATCTCGTGCGGCACCGGCAGATCGGACTTGGCGCCCTTGCCGCCCTGCTCGCCCTGGGTTTCCTCACGGATGATGTCGTTGCACAGTTCTATGCACTCGTCGCAGATGAATACCGACGGGCCGGCGATGAGCTTGCGCACCTCATGCTGGCTTTTCCCGCAGAACGAGCAATAGAGCAGTTTTTCGCCGCCGACTTTATCTGACATGTCCGGTTTTCCTCATACCCAACTAGTTAAGACAACAAGCTACCGTTAACGTTTCCGGCATTGCCCGCGGGCGGCTAGGCCGCAGCGGCACTTTCCGCTCTGCTGATCAGCACTTTGTCGACTAGGCCATAAGTCACGGCCTGGTCGGCGCTCAGAAAGTTATCGCGGTCGGTATCCTTTTCAATGGTCTCGATTTTCTGCCCGGTATGCTTGGCCATAATCTCGTTGAGACGGGCCTTCAGAAACAGGATTTCCCTGGCATGGATCTCGATGTCCGAAGCCTGTCCCTGAAAGCCGCCCATCGGCTGATGAATCATCACCCGCGAGTTGGGCAGGCAGAACCGCTTGTGCTTGGCACCCGCCGCCAGCAACAGCGCGCCCATGCTTGCCGCTTGGCCCACGCACAAGGTGGAAACGTCCGGCTTGACGAACTGCATGGTGTCGTAAATCGCCAGCCCGGCGGAAACCGAGCCGCCCGGGGAATTGATATAGAACGAAATGTCCTTGTCCGGATTATCCGATTCCAGGAACAGCAACTGCGCGACGATCAGGTTGGCCGTAACTTCGGTCACCGGACCGACCAGAAACACCACGCGCTCCTTGAGCAGGCGCGAGTAGATATCGTAAGCGCGCTCACCACGCCCGCTTTGCTCGATGACCATCGGAATCAATCCCAGCCCTCTGGGCTCCATGGCCGCCTGCGGTTCCGAGTAACGCGCCATTATTTGTTCTCCATCAGATCGTCGAACGCAATTGCCTTGTCTTCAACCCTGGCCGCACCCAGCGCCCAGGCCACGACGTTGTCTTCGAGCACCATTGATTCGATGTCGCGCAAACGCTCGGGAGACTGGTAGAACCACTTGACCACCTCCTGCGGGTCATCATAACTCTGCGCCTGTTCTTCGACCACCGACTTCACCTGCTCCGGCTTGGCATTGAGGTTGTTGACTCTCACCATTTCGGCAAGAATCAGGCCGAGATTAACACGGCGTTGCGCCTGTTTCTCGAACATTTCAGCCGGAATCGGCATGTCGTCCTTGACCGGGATGCCGCGCGCGGCCAGATCCTGGCGCGCCTGCGTCTGCAGGCGCTGGATTTCCATTTCCACCAGCGCCTTCGGGACCTCGATCTGCGTCACATCGAGCAGCGCCTGCATGACCTGGTCCTTGACGCGGCTTTTGAGGCGCGCCTTGACCTCGCGCTCGAGATTAGCCTTGATTTCAGTGCGCATCTGGCCGAGATCGCCGTCGGCCACGCCCAGGCCTTTGGCGAACTCAGCGTCGACTTCAGGCAACTTCGGCGCCGCGACCTGTGTCAGTTTGACTTCGAAACTCGCGGTTTTCCCCGCCACTTCCTTGCCATGATAATCGTCCGGAAAACGCAACTCAAACATCCTCGACTCGCCGCTTTTCAGGCCCAGCAGTTGCTTCTCGAAATCCGGCAGCAGCCGCCCTTCGCCGAGCACCACCGAAGAATTTTCCGCCGTGCCGCCATCGAATGGCGTACCGCCGATGGTGCCTTTGTAGTTTATCGTCAGGCGGTCGCCCTCGGCGGCGGCACGATCGGCCGGCTCATAGTTCACGCGCTGCTTGCGCATGATCTCCAGTGTCTTGTCGATTTCGGCCTCACCCACCCCAAGCGTGGGCCGCATAATCGTGGATTTCGAGATATCACCGACCACGATCTCGGGATAAATTTCGAAAGTTGCACTGTATTCGAACTGGCTGGCGCCATCGTCAGGCGGCTTGGCTTCGAACTTCGGGTAACCCGCAACCTTCAGGTTTTGCTGCCTGACGGCATCGCCAAAACTTTTTTGCAACGTATCACCGAGCACTTCCTGACGCACCTGACCGCCATATTGCTGCTCCACAACCTTATACGGCACTTTGCCGGGCCGGAAGCCGTGCATTTTTACGGTGCGCGTGAGGCGCTTGAGACGGCTGGCTACCTCGCTATCGATCTCGGCCAGGGGCACGGCTATGCTGAGACGCCGTTCCAACTGACCCAATGTTTCCAAGTTCGCTTGCATTTAAATTAAAAATCCTTATAACGTCGTCATATCTGGTGCGAAAGGAGGGACTCGAACCCAC
The DNA here is from genome assembly GCA_964365845.1 of uncultured Streptomycetaceae bacterium. Classification (GTDB taxonomy): domain Bacteria; phylum Pseudomonadota; class Gammaproteobacteria; order Burkholderiales; family SG8-41; genus CAKKQX01. The sequence continues at coordinate 1,986 of CAYIRZ010000117.1, read as the reverse complement.
ACGCCTTTCGGCGCCAGAACCTAAATCTGGTGCGTCTACCAATTCCGCCACTTTCGCGCGTGGCTGCTTTCGCAACCTTTTGATTATAATATAGTCGTCACTCTACCGTCAGCGTCCAAAGCTTGCAACGCGTCTTAAAGTGTTTGTACAAGCAATTGAAAAATAATGACTATTATACAATTTTCATGACGGTTAAACACTACGAAAATTTTCCGGTCGCCTCCTTTCTCCTGCCGCCCGAATTGCGCCGGCCCGTGGTCCTGATTTACCGTTTCGCCCGCGAAGCCGACGATTTGGCCGATGAAGGCGACGCTCCTGATGCCGTCCGGCTGGCGCGCCTGGACGTTTTCCGTGAGGAATTACGAAAAATTGAGGCCTATGAGCCGCCCGGCATCCCTTGGTTTGGAACATTGGCCGAGCTTATTCGAAAACATGAACTGCCAATTGATGCATTTCGTGACCTTTTATCCGCGTTTTCTCAGGATGTCACAAAAAAGCGCTATGCCGATTACGGCGAAGTGCTCGACTACTGCCGGCGCTCGGCCAATCCGGTCGGGCGCCTTCTGCTCGCGCTTTATGGCAGCGCCACGCCGCAGACTTTGGCCTATTCCGATGCCATCTGCTCGAGCCTGCAACTCATCAACTTCCTGCAGGACGTGGCTATCGACCATCAAAAAGGGCGCATCTACCTGCCACAGGACGAGATGGCGCGCTTTGAAATCAGCGAAAGACAGATTGCAGCCGGCGACACCAGCGGCAACTGGAAGCCGTTCATGGCGTTCCAGGTCGGGCGCACCCGCGAACTGCTCCAATCCGGCGCGCCGCTCGGCAGCATCCTCAAGGGCCGCATCGGGCTGGAGATGCGCATGATCATCCAGGGCGGTGACCGCATTCTGGCCAAAATCGCCGCTGTAAACGGTGATATTTACCGCTGCCGTCCCGTCCTTAAGCCCCGTGACTGGGTATATATGATGTTTCGCTCCCTTTTTTCAGCCTGAAAAAAGGCTATATCGGTATTATCGGCAACGGGCAGAAAAACTTTAATTGTTATCTTCAATGACCCCACAAGAGTATTGCCAGCGCAAGGCCGCGCACAGCGGCTCGAGTTTCTATTACAGCTTCCTGTTTCTGCCGGACGAGCGGCGGCGCGCCATCACCGCGCTCTATGCCTTTTGCCGCGAGGTCGATGATGTTGTCGACGAATGCTCGGACGCAAGCGTGGCGCGCATCAAGCTTGCCTGGTGGCGCAAGGAAGTCGCGGGCATCTATCATGGCCAGCCGCAGCATCCGGTGGCGCGCGCGCTGTCCGAAGTCGTCGGCAGGTTCCAGTTGCAGGAGCAGCATCTGCAGGAAATCATCGACGGCATGGAAATGGATCTCGATTACAACGCCTACCCGGATTTCGAGTCGCTGAAACTGTATTGCTATCGGGCGGCAAGCGTGGTCGGCATATTGTCAGCGGAAATTTTCGGTTACCGGGATCCACGCACCCCCCAATATGCGACCGATCTCGGCATGGCATTTCAACTGACCAACATCATTCGTGACGTCGGCGAAGACGCGCGGCGCGGCCGCATCTACCTGCCCCTCGATGAAATGCAACAGTACGGCGTAAGCACGGCCGATATTTCGCAGGCGCGCGAAACGGACAATTTCAAGCGCCTGATGGAATTCCAGATCGAGCGCGCGCTTGGATTTTATGAGCGGGCATTTGCGCAACTGCCGGATATCGACCGCAAGCGGCAACGCACCGGCATCATCATGGCCGCGATTTACCGCGCCCTGCTCGACGAAATCCGGGCCGATGGTTGCCGCGTGCTCACGCAGCGCATTTCACTGACCCCGATTCGCAAGCTGTGGATCGCGTGGAAGACCTGGATCAAGGGTTGAATAAAGAAGCTTTACGTGTCGAAACCCTATGCTAACCGGATCAAACGTCACTTGCATGGCGTTCTTTTCGCCTCGTTCTTTAGTTTTTTTCATTTT
>CAYIRZ010000116.1:0-8366 GCA_964365845.1 uncultured Streptomycetaceae bacterium | reverse complement strand
TCGTCGGTGATGACCAGGGTATGCGGTCCGCCCCGGCCCGACGGCGTTTTGAACTCAGTGATCTTGCCGCTCGCGGGATCGAGCCGGCCGATGGTGCCGTTGCCGTTGCCAGTGGTCCACACGATGCCCTGCTTGTCCACCAGCACGCCGTGAGGGTGGTGCCTTGGCGGCAGGTCCCATTCCTTGAAGGCTTGGGTGTTCGGGTCGAAGCGCGCAACCTTGTTGCCGTTCATGACCGAGATGTAGATGCTGCCGTCGGGCGCAGGGGCCGGGTCGCGCGCAAAATTCGGCGTCGGCACCGGCCATTCCGTGACCTTGCCGGCGAGGTTGGGGTGGGCGCCAGGCGTGATGCCGTAATTGGAGCCGCCGGCGAACGCGGCTAACGGAACGATGGCAAACAGGCAGGCAAAACGCTTCATTGGTTTGTCCTCCGTTGGCGGGCGCGACAGTTCATTATGCGCTATTCCCTGCGCTGCTTGCAGCCTGCCACCACCCCGTCCGCTGCGCGTCCACCCCTCCTCGAACAGGAGGGGAGCTAAAATCTGGTTTTATTTACACCCCCCCGACATATCGGCAGCCATCGTGTTTTTTACTCCCCTCCTGTATGAGGAGGGGTCGCCGCGACGGCGGCGGGGGTGGTGAAGATCACAAAAGCACCTCACACCTCACACCTCACTTGCCCTTCCATAGCGGCTTGCGCTTTTGCATGAAGGCATCGATGCCCTCGGCCGCATCCTCGGTCATCATGTTGCAGACCATGGCCTCGGAGGCGAGTTCGTAGGCGCGATCCAGCCCGGCTTCGACCTGCTCGTAGAAGATTTTCTTGCCGGCGGCAACCGCAACCGGAGTCTTGGCGATGATGGATTGCGCGAGCTTTTTGACTTCGGCGTCCAGTTCCTCCAGCGGCACGACGCGGTTGACGAGCCCGCAGGACAATGCGGTGGCGGCGTCGATGAATTCGCCCGTCATCAGCATTTCCATCGCCCGCTTGCGGGGGACGTTGCGCGCAAGCGCGACGCCGGGCGTGGCGCAGAACAGCCCGACATTGATGCCCGAAGTCGCAAAGCGCGCGTCGGTTGCGGCGACCGCGAGATCGCATTGCGCGACCAACTGGCAGCCGGCGGCCGCGACGACACCGTGAGCGCGCGCGATCACGGGCTGAGGCATGCGCGTGAGGCTCAGCATCAGATGGCTGCAGCGCTGGAACACGTCCTTGATGAATTTGCGGTCGTGATGAGCGCGCATTTCCTTGAGGTCGTGCCCGGCGCAGAACGCCTTGCCGGTGCCGGCGATGACGACGACTCTGACCGACTCGTCGCGCGCAATGGCGTCGATCGCCGCCTGCAGTTCGATCAGCAGCGCCGACGACAGCGCGTTGTACTGTTGCGGACGGTTGAGGATGAGCGTGGCGATGCCGTTGGCGTCGGTGCGCAGCAAGACCGGCGGGTCGGCGGGTTCGGTGGTGACGTGCATACGGCGTTCCTCCAGATACCCGCGGCGCGCAATGAAGATTTGCTGTACGCAAAATAGCCGCGGGATTAGGTTATTATAGCTCGGCCCTAAATCCAGGATAAGCAAAGTGCGTCGCTTCGCAAGAACGGTCGTCTTTTTCTGCATCCTCAGCGCCGGAATAGCGGGCGCAGCTCTTGATTTAGCCCGGCCGCTCGACCTGAAGCTGCTCGATCTCCAGTTCAACCTGCTCCGCGCCTGGGCACCCAGGCCGCTGGCGCGCGATGTCGTCGTCGTGGGTATCGACGAGGACTCGGCAAAAACGCTGCCGGAGCCGCTTACTCTGTGGCATAAGCATCTCGGTAAATTCCTGCAAATAATGGCGCGGGCGCAAGCCGCGGCCGTGGGCATCGACATCATCCTGCCGGATCGTAGCTACGATGCGGTGGCGCCCGGCCATGACGGGGCATTGCTGCGGGGCATCCTCGAAGCGCGGCGCGCTTATCCCCTGGTGCTGGCGCTGACGGTCGATCCTTCGGGAAAGCCGCGCCACATCCACAGTCCGTTTACTACGGCTGCGGGCGGCGGCGCGACAGGCTTTGCCCTGTTTCCGATCGATGCCGACGGCGTAGTCAGGCGCTTCGACGAGCATCTGACGGAAACTCTCGAGCCGGTGCCGACGCTTGCCGGACAAATGGCGCGCAAGCTCGGCGTCGAGCCCGGGGCCGGAATGATCGATTACTCGCGCGGTGGCACCTTCGGCCACATACCGTTACATAAAGTACTGGAGCTGGCCGATTCCGGGCAGCAGGAGCCGCGGTATGGCGCGTTCAGAGGCAAGGTAGTGCTGCTCGGCACGGTATTGCCGTTTTCCGACAGGCAGCGGCTTCCGGTGCAGCTGGCGGCATGGGACCGCGATGCGTACGATACTCCCGGCGTGCTGTTGCAGGCGCAGACGCTGCGCAATATTCTCGACGGCAACCTCATCCAGCCGCTGCCGCGTACTCTGGCCGCCTCGCTGACGGTAGCCATGGCGCTGTTATGGTTTGTCGCCGGCAGCACGGCAACAGTCATCGTGGTTCTGGGTGCAGTTATACTCGTATTGCTGGCGGGCGCGACCGGGCTCGTCATGCAGGGTTGGTTCCTGCCGGTTACGGGCCTCATGATGACGGCAATTCTGGCGCACGGGGGCAGACATGCATACGAAACGGTACTCAAGCTGCGTGAGCGCCGCCGGCTGAGGAGCGTGTTTTCCGGTTATGTCAGCCCGGGCGTGATGCAGGAGATTCTCGCGGGCAAGTTGCAGCCTGAACTCGGCGGCGTGAACAAACACGTTTGCGTCATGTTTTCCGACATCCGCGGCTATACCACGCGCAGCGAGAAAATGTCGCCGGAAGCCATCATCGGTTTTCTGAACCGTTACTTCGAGGAAATCGTGGCTTTGATCCATGAGCACGGCGGCACCGTCGTCAGTTTTATGGGCGACGGCATCATGGCGGTATTCGGCGCGCCCAACGCTCTCGACAACCCCTGCGGTAATGCCTTCGAAGCGTCGCGCAAGATGCTCGTACATGTCGCCGAGTTCAACGTCTGCCATCGTACGAAAGGCGAGGCGCCGGTCGAAATCGGCATTGGCCTGCACGCAGGCGAGGCGGTGATCGGCCATGTCGGATCGTCCTCGCGTCACGATTACACGGCAATCGGCGATGTGACCAACGTTGCTTCGCGCCTGGAAGGACTGACCAAGGAGGCCGGATACCGCCTGGTATGTTCCAGAACGGTTGCCGAGAGCCTGGCGGCTGCCGGCGCCTTGACTTGTCTGGGACCGATGGCCATCAAGGGGCACTCGCCGGTGGAAGTCTACGGCTACGATAAAATCCAAGGCCAACCTTGATGACCAAGGCGGTTACATTGCGTGGACCTGTGCGCCCCGCCTTTGCGGGTCTGGACGAACATGAGCTGAGTGCCTTGTCGGCTCATGCCGTCATCCAGACCTTCGCGAAAAATACCGTAATTGTCAATGAAGGGGATCAGACCCATTCGATCTTCATCATCAGTTCTGGACGCGTCAAGGTCTTCCTGCACAACCAGGACGGCAGGGAAGTGATCCTCAGCATTCACGGCCCCGGCGAGTACTTCGGCGAGATCACACTCGACGAAGGTCCGCGCTCCGCGTCGGTTATGACGCTGGAAGCGTCGAGATTCCTCATTATCTCAAAGGACGATTTCAGGCGGTTCCTGGCGGGCCACCCCGACTTTGCGATGAAGCTCATCACCCGGCTCATGCATAGGGTGCGGGTGCTGACGCAAAACGTCGGCAACCTCGCATTGCTCGACGTGTACGGCAGAGTGGCCCGATTGCTGCTGGAACTTGCCGTCGAGCGCGGTGGCAGCTTGGTGGTGGCGGAAAAGCTGACGCAGAAAGACATCGCCGACCGGGTGGGAGCCTCGCGGGAGATGATCAGCCGCATCTTCAAGGACCTTGTTGCCGGCGATTACATCATCGTAAAAAACCGGCAAATCACGATCAACCGGGATCTGCCGTCCCGCTGGTGACGCCCGGGTTGTAGCTTATGCGCTCGTGTTCCTTTGCAGCCTGTATCTTGCTCCGCTGTAGTGTGAATATTCAACAATTTCATGTGCGCTGGTGCATGGAACTGGGGCCGCATGTTCAGTAGATTGGAATCGTCCGGTACCTGGACTGTGAAAATTGTGCATAATCTCTCCGTGACTCCCTAGGAGTTTGTCGGGCTTTTCATAAGGATGTACGACAATGGTCAATTTTATTCGCAGCCGGTCGAGACCCAAGCTGTACATAGGGACTGCCTTTTTGACATTGCTGATGGGTCTTACAGGGCCGGTTGCGGCTGAACCCGTCGCGATCGTCACCGATCTTTCCGGCAAGATCAGTGTGCCAGGCGATCCGAAAAAATCGAGCGTTACCATTCTTGCCGAAATCGACGTCGACACCAAACTAAAGCTCGAGGACGGGGCGCGCCTGGTGGTGTTGTATACCAGGCTGGGCGACGAATATGCGTTATCGGGGCCGGCGCTTATCCAGTTCAAGGCAGCGGAACTGGTCGCGCTCTCCGGGGCCAAACCGCAAAAGCGTGCAAGCCCGCTTGGCAAGAGCGTTGATATCCGTATTAAACCCGCCGGCATTACGCAGGCTGCATTCGTCATGCGTGGCGGCAGCTCCGCCGCGCGGATCAAGCTGCTCAGCTTGTCCGGAACCAGGACGCTTGACCCTGACCCCGAATTCCGCTGGCAGGAAATCCAGCCGGGCGCGAAGTATCGCTTTGGGCTGTACGACGACACCGGGAGGTCGCTCTACGAAACGGATGCCGAGGCCACTTCGCTCAAGCTGCCGCCGTCCATTCAATTGCGTGAAGGCATGGTCTATACGTGGGATGTATCGACGCGCCAGCCGGACGGCAGGCGCTACGGAAACTACGGGAATTTAAGTGTTTCCCCCGCCGATCTGCGCGCGCAGGCCGCGGCGCTGCGTCCGGCGCCGGATGCGCCGGTATCGAGCCGGGTTGCGGTCGCCGCCTGGCTCGATCAAATGGAACTGCGCGACGAAGCGCGCAAGTATTGGCACGCGCTCGCGGTCGAGCGGCCGGAAGATGTGCGGCTCAAGGCGCTGGCAGGAGGGTAGTTCGTGCCGGCTGGCGGCGACCCAGGGAATGCGGCCTCGTTTGTACGTTGAGGAGAAGGCATGTCATCGAAAGCGTGGAACGGATACGCTGTTGTTCTGCTTGTATCGCAATGTGCTCTGCTCGGTGGCTGTGCAGTGCCGATGCCATACGCACCGACAACCCAACTACTCGCGGAACTGGACGATGCACCGTTGGTTTCAAGCGAATTGGGTGATGCGAAAGCGCCCTCTCGCAGATCCGTATTGACTTTAAGAGGCGGCCGGGTTCTTTCGGTACGCCCGACTACCAATCAGGCTGGTTATATCCGGGATTTGCCCATTCCCTTATACGAACCGGAAAAATCCAGGGAATACGTTCCACCTTTCAAATACCGCTTCCAGCAAGCGGGCGACCGACACTACCTGGGCTTTGTCATCACGCCGGAGATTGCGCAAGCCACGCAGCTCTATCTCGCCGGGGATGCGAAGGGCGCGCTGAACACGCTGGACGGGATACTCGCCGATAGTGGAAATCAGGCTCCGGAACTGCTGTGGCATGCCTCGGACCTTCGTGTCAACACGCTGCTGATACTCTCGGGACGTCCCGATCTCGCAGAAGCAGAATTACAGCGAATGGAAGCGCTGGAAACAAAAGTGACCGGGAGTAACCATCTGGCTCGCGCCCTGCGTGCCGAGGTCCGGTTATGGTCCGGCGATATGCCGGGAGCCCTCAGGGACGCCTCCCAGGTCGTGCGCGCTATCGGAACATGGCGAATGCCGACAGTCTATCTCACGCCCGTCATCGATCAGCTCGATCTCAATCGTATCACCATCGCGCAGGGTCGCGCTCAAATGGTCCTCGGCCATGTTTTGGCGGGTAACGGGGACTTCAAGTCCGCGCTTCCCTGGTTCGAACTCGCGAGCCAGACCACCAACGACGCCATGTACGTAACGCGCCATCCTCTCATGGGAGCGACCTTCGCCGCTCCTCAGACGTGGTTCTATGGCCGGGGCTTCACGCTCGCAGCCCATGGGATGGCCGTTCTCGGCGTCGATCCGTCTTCTGCCCAGGCTTCCGATCTTTTTCGGAAGGCACAGGACTATTTCGACGCCATCGGATTCAAAGCCGGAACCCTGCTGATTCAGCTTTACAAGTGCAACGCCCTGTACACCGCGGGCCAGTTCCAGCGCCTCGCCTCGGAGGCACAGTCAGGCATCGACGCAGCCGAAAAACTTGGAGCAAACGAACAACTTTGGATATTCCACACTTTTCGGGGCACGGCATTCCTGCGACTGGGAGAACGGGCGCACGCTGAAGAGTCGTTGAGAGCGGCGCAGAGCATCCTGGATTTGATATCCGGCACGTCGCCTACCTTCGGCTCGGGAATGCGTGCCGCGATTGGAAAGGAGGCTATAACCGAAGGGCTGATTTCGATAGGGCTGCAGAAGCAGGGCGGCGAGGCGCAACTGTTCGAGGATGCCGAGCGCGGACGCGCCCGATCCTTCGTTGCCCTGCTGGCGACCAGAACGGTCGCGGCCGGACGCGAGGCGGCGCTGGTTCGGGATATACGGCTATTGGATGAAGATATCGCCAAAGAGCGGGCCGGCAAAACAGCAGCCGTGGTGCGCCGGGCAGCAAGGCCGGAACGTGAGCAGGAACTGCTACGAGACAGAGCACAACTGGTATTGGAGCTGCGCAGGCGGGACCCGGACCTGGCTGACGCCCTGTCGGTTTCCGCGGTCTCCCTCAACGCAGTCCAGGCCGCGCTGTCTCCGGGGCAAGCGATGGTCTATGTTCTGCCGGCAACGGGTGTCGAGCCCATCCGGATACTGCTGATCACGAAATCGGGAGCCACGGTCAAGACCCTTCCCATGACCGCTGAGCGGTTCGCTGCTTTCCTGGATAACTTCAACGCCGCGGTCGTCGACGCACGAGTGCAGGATCAGCGCGCAGCGCTTGCCAATCTACGCCGGAACCTTGGCGTCGAGGAATGGGGCAAGCCGGAAGCAGCTTATATCGTGCCGAGTGGCCGCTTTCACTTTGTTCCGTGGGGCGCACTTGACTTGCCATTTCCGGTTTCAGTGCTTCCCAATGGGGGCTGGGTAGTGCGCGCATCGCGCGTGCCACCGGAGCGGGTGCGTGCCGTCGTGCTGGGTGACCCTGTGTTTGGCGGGCGGCTCGCACAACTCCCCGGCGCCCGGGCCGAGGCCGTTGCGGTATCCGGGAAGTACGGAATCGAAGCTTTGCTCGGCCAGGATGCCACCGAGCAGGCGCTGCGCAACAAAGTCGGTGCGGGTGTCGATGTGCTGCATTTCGCGACACATGCCCTCTATGATCCGGTTTATCCGCTGCAGTCCTCGCTGATTCTCACCAATGGGAAACAAGCTGTTCCGCTCACGGCCGAAAAGCTATTCCAGGAACCCCTGGCCGCGCGGCTCGTGGTTCTGTCCGCCTGCGAGACGGGCATGGGCAGGGTGATCGCCGGCGATGACCTGCTCGGGCTTGCGCGCAGCTTTTATCTGGCTGGCGCATCCGCGGTGGTCAGCAGCTTGTGGCCGGTCGATGATGAGGCCACCCGTGCGTTCATGGAAGCTTTCCACGAGCGCGCTCGTGGCGGCCAGTATGGCAGTGCCTGGCTTGCGGCGCGTGATGTGGTGAAGGCGAAAGGATATCCGCCTTCATCCTATGGGGCGTTTGTGCTGGGAGGAACGCTGGGTGCCCGGCCATAACCGATGAGATTCCAGGAACCCTGATGCGGCTCGCCCCCATCGCAATCATTGCCATGCTCGCTGTCGCGCCCGCGCCGGCGCTCGCCCAGGACGCGGTCTATTTCCACATGGGGGTCGGACGTTATCTGGAGGCCGAAAAAGCGGCCGAAGAGCGGATCAAGGGGCCTGCCGACCTGACCACGCGCAACCTCGCGCCGCTGTGCACCGTTTATTACAAACTTCGGCGCTACAACAAGCTCGCAGATTGCATCGATCAGCTCGAGACGCGCATCGCGGCAGGCGACCACCTGCATAGCGACTCGATGATCGGCGAATCCAATGCATCGGCGCTGCCGTCCACGCTGAAGGCCGGCATGATGCTCGAACTGGGCCAGCCGGCCAGGGCGCTCGAGGCAGGGAAGATCGCACTGTCCAGGATCAAGCCGGGAGAGGGAGCATGGGGCATCTATACCGATAGCCAGTATCTCGTCGAGCTGCTGCCGGTGCTGGGCATCGCGGCCGGGCTCGCCGGCCAGCGCGAGCAAACGGAGCGCTACCTCAAGATGCTGGA
>CAYIRZ010000115.1:0-8479 GCA_964365845.1 uncultured Streptomycetaceae bacterium | reverse complement strand
TGCCTACACCTCAAGTGGATAAACAAAACGCGTTTGGGCAACAACCCGAGGATTGCCGACCTACAACTTTTTTCTTAGCAGCCTGTCGCCCAAGCATCAGTTAACAGCGATCCATTAACGCTACGGGTTCCGGCGAATGGAGCCAAGTCCGACAGGCTGCTAGGGCGCGCGCTCGATTCGGGGCTTATCGAGGGGGACGAAGTCATCTATTTTATATAAATATATTATATTAAACAGTAGGTTATAATCACTTTCCTAGGCAGATTCAAAAAAACACTCCTTAACCACTTGACATTATTGCGTTTTATGCTAATTTCATTTAACTTAGCCTCATTAGGGCTGGAAAAATGAAATTTTTTGGTTCCGCCAAACGCAAACCGGGTTGGATGTGCATCAACCCGCTGCCAGACCGTGTGGATGTATCGCATGTGCTGGTTCAAGGCAAAGCGCGGCCGGAAGTTCTGTTGTGCGATTCGTATCGCAAAGAGGGGGGCGATATCGCGACGCTCAAGCGTCTGCGGCGGGATCTCGATCTCGATCGTTACCGTTGCACGACCCTGCTCAAGGCCGGTGATTATCAGGTGGTGCAGGTCGAAGCGCCCAACGTGCCCGCGGCGGAAATGAAAATCGCGGTCCGCTGGAAGCTGAAGGACCTGATCGATTTTCCGGTCGAGACGGCGACGGTGGATGCCATCACCATCCCCCAGAGCGAGGGTGCGGGCGGGCGCAGCCCGCAGGCGTTTGCCGTAGTGGCGCGCAACGATATGATCATGGCGACAGTGAAATCCTTCAACGATGCCGATATTCCGCTCGAGGTCATCGACATTCCCGAACTGGCGCAGCGCAACGTCGCGCATTTTTTCGAGGAAGCAGGACGCGGCATGGCACTGCTTTCGTTTAACGCCGGCGGCGGCTTGCTGACGTTTACGTGCGGCGGTGAACTCTACCAGTATCGGAACATCGAGCATTCGCTGACCAGTTTCGCCAATATCGATGAGGAGCAACGTCAGCTGCTTTACGAGCGCATCGTGCTCGAGTTGCAGCGCTCGCTTGACGGTTTTGACCGCCAGTTTCACCACGTTGCGGTTTCCAAGGTGGTCATTACGCCGGTGCCCGGCGCCGAGGGCCTGCAGGAATATCTCGCATCCAACCTCGGCGTGCCGGTGACCATGCTCGATCTGTCGCAGGTCATGGATTTCCCGGGCATACCGGAGTTGCGTGAACCGGTATACCAGGCGCAATGCCTGAAGCTGATAGGCGGGGCGATGCGCGATGAGGGGGCGGCATGAGCCAGCAGATCAACCTGCTGAATCCAGCCTTGGTCAAGAAACGGTTGTTGCTGTCTGCCACGACCGCTGCGGGAAGCGTGGCGGTGACATTGGCCACGTTGATTGCATTCCAGTTCTATTCCCAGCAACAGATCAGCCGGCTTGAAGCGGAACTGAAATCAGCTCAAACGGAGCTGAAAACAAAACAATCCCAGGTTGAGAAGCTTGCCGCGGATAGCGCTGCACGCAATAAAAATGATGGACTCGATGCGGAAATAGCGCGGCTGGAAACCGAGCTCAAAACCGGGCGAGAAAACATGGCGGCTTTAAAAGGCGGGGCCATCGGCAATCAGCAGGGTTTTGCGGAATACATGCGCGCATTTTCCCGCCAGTCGATCAACGGCTTGTGGCTCACCGGGTTCACTATCGCCGGCGCTGGCGATATCTCGCTGCGGGGCCGGGTTACCCATCCCGACCTGGTGTCGAGCTATATCCTGCGCCTGAACCAGGAAAAGGTTCTGCAAGGACGCGCTTTAGCCGCGCTGGAAATTCATACGCCCAAGGGGGAGAGCAAGGATCAGAAGAAAACGCCGCGATTTCTCGAGTTCAGCCTGACCACTGCCGAACCAGCCGGTGTCGTGGCCGGCGCGGGAAAGACGCCATGAAAGAACAATGGCAACAACTTGCCGGAAAATATGATGCGCTGGCGCTGCGTGAGCGCATAATCATGCTGGCCGCGGTGATTGCCGCCATCCCGGTGTTTTTCTATTACCTGGCGCTCGATCCGCTCTCGGCACAGAAGCGTCGTTTGACTTTGGATATCGGCGAAAAACGCACTGCCATCGCGACCGCGGAGAAGGTGCTCAAGCTGGGAAGCCAGGCCGATCCCAACGCCACTAAACGCTCCCATCGGGATGCCTTGCGCAAACAGATTGCGGAACTCGACCGGAACATGCAGGGGATGCAGAAAGAACTGGCGCCGCCGGACCAGATGGCGAAGCTGCTCGACGGCATGCTTGCGCGTGATCGCGGTCTGCAGCTTCTGGCCCTGCGCAAGCTGCCGGCGCAGCGTTTTGAGACTCCGGGTGCGGCCCAGTCCGAGCGTGGCATTTATCGGCACAGTTTCGAGCTGATCATCGAGGGTTCGTACGTGGATCTGCATGATTATCTGGCGCGGCTGGAAAAGCTGCCGTGGCAAATGTTTTGGGGAAAGATCAGTATGGATGCGGATAATTACCCCAAACTCAAGGTGACGCTGACGGTCCACACCCTGAGTCTGGACAAGGCGTGGCTGATCGTATGAGACGCGTTGCCATACCGAAACTTGCAGTGGTGATATCGGTCACAGCGGCGTTTGCCTGTGATGCGGCGTTGGCGCAGGCCATGACCGATCCGACCCGTCCGCCGACGGGGCATGATGTCGTGGTGGATGGCGGCGGCGAGCCCGCGGCAGCCGGTACGCCGGTGTTGCAATCGGTGATGATCACGCCAACGCTCAAAGCCGCGATCATCAATGGCGAAATGGTGAAGCTCGGCGGCAAGTTCGGTAATGCGCAACTGGTGAAGGTCTCGGAAAGTGAAGTCGTGCTCAAGAGCGGCGACGAGACGCAGGTAGTGAAAATGTATCCCGGCGTGGAAAAGCATGAGAGCATGCGAATGGCGCCAAAGACGGCGTCCAGGCGTGGACAGGCGACGCAGCAAAAACCCTCCGCAACTGGATCTGGGCTTGTAAAATGAAAGTGAGAGAAAACAGACTGAATAACCTGTGGCGGTTGTTGCTGGCGATTGCGGTACTGACAATCGGCGGCTGCGCCAGCGTCGACAAATTCCGCGATACGACCCGTGAAAATATTAGCCAGGAACTCGACAGTGCGCTGCGGAATCGCACCAAGCCGGCGACGCCCGATGCGGTAAGCCTGGCATTGCTGCCGCCGTTGGCGATCGAAATGCCCAGGACCGGGGGCCGGCCGGCCGATACGCGCTTCGATCTCAATGTCAATAACGCGCCGGCCAACCAGGTGTTCATGGCGGTCGTCTCGGGCACGCGTTACAGCATGATCGTCCACTCCGACGTCATGGAGCCGATTTCGGTGAATCTCAAGGACGTGACCGTGTTCGAGGCGCTCGACACCATACGCGAACTCTACGGTTACGAGTACCGCGTGCAGGGCACGCGCATTACGGTGCAATCCGTGAAATTGCAGACGCGCGTGTTCCAGGTGAATTATCTGCAGGCGACCCGACGCGGCAGTACGGACGTGAGCGTCACCTCGGGCTCGATTACTGGCAGCGGTGCGCCCGGCACGCCCGGCGCGCCCGGCACGCCAGCGGGAGGCACGGTTTCGCGGGGCACCGAAAGCTCGCGCGTGACCACCGCTTCCAACAGCGATTTCTGGGGCGATGTCACCAAGTCGCTCAACGCCGTCGTCGGCAACGCCGAGGGCCGCAGCGTGATCGTCAACCCGCAGTCGGGCGTGATCGTGGTGCGCGCAATGCCGGCGGAACTGCGCAACGTCGAGTCTTTCCTCAAGGCGATGCAACTCGTGGTCGAACGGCAGGTCGTGCTGGAAGCCAAGATCATCGAGGTCACGCTGCGCGACGGCTCTCAGGCGGGCATTAACTGGGCGGTGTTCCCGGCCGGCGGCCAACGCGGTGCGGCGGGCGTCGTCTCGGGCGGCTTTTCGATGAGCCCCGACGGAGTTCTCAAATCGTCGGCCGTGGAGGCAACGCTTGGCGCAGCCGGGAGCTCGCTGTTAGGCAGGGCAACCGGGGGGGTGTTCGGGCTGGCGCTGCAGACCGGCAACTTCGCCGCGCTGCTGTCCTTCCTCGAAACCCAGGGTACCATCAATGTGCTGTCGAGCCCGCGGATAGCGACCATCAACAATCAGAAAGCCCTGCTCAAGATCGGTACCGATGAATTCTTCGTGACCAACGTCAGCACCACCGCGGTCACCAGTGGCGCCGGCACCGCGACGACGCCGACCATCACCGTGCAGCCGTTTTTCTCGGGCATCGCGCTCGACGTGACGCCGCAGATCGACGAGAACAACAATATCCTCCTGCACATCCATCCCGCGGTGAGCAGTGTGAGCGAGAAGAAAAAGGTCATCGATCTCGGCACGGCCGGCAGCTTTACGCTGCCGCTGGCTTCGAGCGACGTCAACGAAACCGACACCATCGTGCGCGTGCAGGACGGCAATATCGTTGCTATCGGCGGACTCATGAAACAGCGGACGGAAATCGATCGCAGCCAGGTGCCCGGGGTAGGCGATGTGCCCGGATGGGGCAGCCTGTTCCGCCAGCGTTCCAACAGCACAGTCAAAAGTGAGCTCGTGATCCTGCTCAAGCCCACCATTATTCACAGCGATCGCAACTGGGAGCAGGGGCTTGCGGAAACGCGCGACCGCATCCGGACCATGGAGCGCCAATAAGCACGAGCGCAGCGGACATGACGGTCCTTCACGAACCGGCGCATCATGTATAAAGCCCATTTCGGACTGAGCGAACTGCCGTTCGGTATTACGCCGGACACGAGCTTTGCCTACGCCTGCACTTCGCACCAGGAGGCGCTGAACACCCTGCTCGTCGCGGTCCAGAACGGCGAGGGTTTCATCAAGATCACGGGGGAGGTCGGCACCGGCAAGACGCTGCTGTGCCGCCGCTTCCTGGCCATGCTCGATCAGAACCACGTCTCGGCCTACATTCCCAACCCCAGCCTTGAACCGCGCACGCTGCTGTTCGCGCTCGGCGAAGAACTCGGGGCCGAACTGCCCAAGGAGGCCGACCAGCATCATTTGCTCAAGGGTTTTACCAAAGTGCTGCTTGATTTCGCCGATCAGGGCAAAGCCGTCGTGTTGTGTCTCGACGAAGCCCAGGCGATGCCGATCGAAACGCTGGAAGCAATGCGGTTGCTGACCAACCTGGAAACCGAGAAGCGCAAGCTGCTGCAGGTCGTGCTGTTCGGCCAGCCGGAACTCGACCAGAAGCTCGACCGGGAATCGGTGCGTCAACTGCGGCAACGCATTACTTTCCAGTACCGGTTGACGGCGCTGCGCCGCAATGAAGTCGACCATTATATTGCACACCGGCTGCGCGTCGCCGGTTATCGCGGCAGCCAGTTGTTCACCAAGGCCGCCGTGAGCGTACTGCATCGCCAAAGCCGCGGCGTGCCACGGCTCATCAACATCATCGCGCACAAGGCCATGCTGCTCGCTTTCGGCGAGGGCCTCCAGCAGGTGTTGCCGCGCCATGTGCACGGTGCGGCGGCGGATACGCCTGCCGCCGCGGTGCGGCGCAAGCCGTGGTGGTGGCTGGGTTTCGCCATGCTGCTGGTCTCGATCGGCGGCATCGGCTGGATGTTGCTGTCATGAGCCTCATCAATCAGGTGCTGCTCGATCTCGAGAAGCGCCGTGCATCCGGAACGGACCGCAGCGCGCTGCCCGATCACGTGCGCGCGCTGCCCGAGATGCGCCAGGGTTCCCGCCTATGGTGGATAGCAGTGGCTGGCGGGCTGATCGTGGTCGTGGGCATGGTCACGGCGTGGGGAGCGCTGACGGGATTCAGGTTGCCGGGCAGCAAGCAGTCCCCCCCTGCCACCGCCTCTCCCGCCGTCTCGCCGCCCATTGCGCAGCCGGCCAAGGAAGTCCCGGCCACCGCCGTGCCCGATTCACAGCGCACGGGCCTGAGCCTGGAACTGGCGAATGTTCCTGCCACGCTCACTGAGAAGCCGCCGCGTGCAGCCGACAAAGCGTCCGAGCCCAAGGCGCCGATTGCAACCGCGGATGTGATCGCCAAGGTGCAGCCCGAACCGGCGGTGAGAGCACGCCCCGAGGCCGCTGCGGCAGCGCCCACTCCCGCTGCCGCTCCCCCGGTAACGGTGCCACAGGCCGCGGCATCCGCCGGCAAGCCCGGAACCGATGCCAAGCTGCAAGCGGCGTCTCCCAAAGCGGTGGAGACCCCGCCTAAAAAATCGGCGGCGCCGGTCGTCAGGCCCATCGCGCGTTCGGCGCATCCGGAAATCGACAAACGAGAGCGTCAGCTAACGGCGCAGCAACTGGCCGAAAATGACTATGGCAAAGCGACGGCTTTGCTCAATCAAAACAAGCTCGCCGAAGCGCGCGAAGCGTTGGAAGCCGCGCTGCGCTACTATCCTTCCCACCTCGGTGCGCGGCAGGCCCTGTTTGGCTTGCTGATCGAAGCCAAAAACTATACAGAGGCGGAGCGTGTGCTGCGGGAAGGGCTGCAGCTGGACCCAGGGCAAACCAGCTTCACGATGACGCTTGCGCGTCTGCAGGTCGACCGCGGCAACACTCAGGCCGCGATCGATATCCTGCAAAAGGGAATGGCCTACGCTCAGAACAACGCGGACTACCACGCATTTCTGGCGGCTCTGCTGCAGCGCCAGCAACGCCACAATGAAGCCATCGAACAATTCCAGGCCGCGCTCAGCCTGAATCCGAGATCGGGCGTGTGGCTGATGGGACTCGGCATATCGCTGCAGGCGCTGAATCGGAACGCCGAAGCGCAGGAAACCTTCCGCCGCGCCAAAGCGAGCGGCAGCCTCAACGCCGATCTGCAGGCGTTTGTCGATCAGCGGCTGCGCCAATTGCAGTAACACCCGTAAGCGGTGAGCGGTAAGCGGTAAGCTGGTTTGAACTGCAATCACCGCGAGTTTCAAACCAACTGCTTACTGCTTACTGCTTACCGCTTATCGCGGCAGCGTCCGCGCAACAACCCAGGCGCTGATGTGCACCGCTCCCGCCCGGCGCAGGTTTTTCGCCAGTTCGTTGAGCGTAGCGCCGGTGGTCATCACGTCATCGATCACGGCTACCCGCTTGCCGCCAAGATCGGTATCGCATACGAAGGCGCCGCGCACGTTTTTCGCGCGCTCCTTCCAGGGCAGCGCAGCCTGCGGCTGGGTTTCGATGACTTTGCGGCAGGCGTCGCCGAGTACCGGAACGCCGGTCATCCTGCTCACGAAGCGGGCGATTTCGAGCGCCTGGTTGAAGCCGCGCTCGCGCACGCGTCGCGGAGAGAGCGGCATGGGAATGATGAAGTCGGCATGCGCCGTCACTGTCCCCCCGAGCGCGTCGCCTAGCACGGTGGCGACGGCGAGATTGCCGCCGTATTTGAAAGATTTGATCAGGGCGTCAACAGGAAAATCGTAGGCGAATACCGCGGTCGCGTGATCGTATCGCGGCGGGTGATCGAGACAGGCGCCACAGATATCGCCATCCGGTATCGGCAGCGCACAAGTCGCGCAGCATCTGGCGGGCAGCCGTGGCAGTGCCTTATCGCAGTCTTGGCATAACAGCGCGTGCCCACATGCTGTACCGCACAGCAGACACGCCTGCGGCAGCAGGAGATGCCTTAAATTAAGGCAGATGTCTAAAAATGTGCACAATGAATTTGACAAAAGCCGCGCGTTCCGTAATGATACAACCCATTAAAAAAACAGAGTTTTTTTCTTTCTACCCAGAAGATGCCCGTGGCTATCCCTACCCTTAACGAATACCGCAACACACCTGCCGACAAAGCGCTTGCTGGCGAGCGCTGGACGGTCGAGCGCATCGAAGCGCTGTTCGAGTTGCCGTTCAATGACCTCATCTACCGCGCGCAGACGGTGCATCGCCGGCATTTCGACCCCAACGCGGTGCAGCTTTCCACCTTGTTGTCGGTCAAGACCGGCGGCTGTCCGGAAGACTGCGGCTATTGCCCACAGGCCGCGCGCCACCATACCGGCGTCGAGAACCAGGACCTGCTTGGAGTTGACGAAGTGGTCGCCGCGGCGCGCGCCGCAAAGCGGAGTGGGGCGACGCGTTTTTGCATGGGCGCCGCGTGGCGCGGGCCGAAACAGCGCGATCTGGATCAGGTGATCGCGATGGTCAAGGCGGTGCGCGGGCTGGGGATGGAAACCTGCGCCACGCTGGGCATGCTGAAGGAGGGACAGGCCGAGCAGTTGAAGGCTGCCGGCCTCGATTACTACAACCACAACATCGATACCGCGCCGGAGTTCTACGGCGAGATCGTCACCACCCGCACCCAGCAGGACCGCCTCGATACGCTGGATCAGGTGCGTGACGCCGGCCTGCACGTGTGTTGCGGCGGCATTGTCGGCATGGGCGAGTCGCGCACCAGCCGCGCCGCCCTGATCGCGCAGCTTGCCAACATGGATCATTATCCTGAATCGGTGCCGATCAACAATCTGGTGC
>CAYIRZ010000114.1:7412-8491 GCA_964365845.1 uncultured Streptomycetaceae bacterium | reverse complement strand
CAGCTACATCGCCGGCCTGATCCTGCTGGCGGCCGCGCCCTGTACGGCCATGGTTTTTGTCTGGAGCCGGCTGACCAATGGCGATCCGTATTTCACGCTGTCGCAGGTCGCGCTCAACGACATCATCATGGTGTTTGCCTTTGCGCCCATCATCGCGCTGCTGCTCGGGATCGCATCGATTGCAGTGCCGTGGGACACGTTGCTCACTTCGGTCGTGCTCTATATCGTTATCCCGCTGATCCTGGCGCAACTCTGGCGCCGGCGATTGCTGTCGCGCGGGCAGCAGGCTCTGGAGGCAACGCTTGCGCGCATCCAGCCGTGGTCGGTCGGAGCGCTGCTGATTACGCTGGTCCTGTTGTTTGCTTTCCAGGGGGAAGCCATCATCAAGCAGCCGCTCATCATCGTGCTGCTCGCCATGCCGATACTGATCCAGGTGTTCTTCAACGCGGCGCTGGCGTACTGGCTGAACCGGGCGGTGGGCGAGAAACACAGCGTCGCCTGTCCCTCGGCCCTGATCGGCGCATCCAACTTCTTCGAGCTGTCGGTGGCCGCCGCGATCAGCCTGTTCGGCTTCGAGTCCGGGGCGGCGCTGGCAACCGTGGTCGGCGTCCTGATCGAAGTCCCGGTGATGCTGCTGGTGGTGAAGATCGTGAATGCCAGCAAAGCGTGGTACGAAGCAGGCATCACACCAAAGACTTGACCCCGTCAACCGCGGACTGCTCTCCATCAGCTATGCCGCCCAGGGGCAAATGCATTAACCGCGCAAACCCTTCGTTTTGCGTGACATAGAAGCGCGTCGCTTCGATGTAGGCTGTCAACAAAAAGCAGATAGGCTCGGCAGCAACAGCCCGCCGCGAAATATGTCATAGTTATCATGAAGCTGTAACATGCCGCGGCTATCATGCCCTGTCGCGTTTTAGCGGCTATTGAAACCAGCCTGGAGCAGGAGAAATTTGAATTCGAAACGTTTTATGAGTTTTTCAGAAGCAAATACCGCCAAGTTATTTCATCACGCGATTCGCTTTGTATTCGCCATCATGCTGCTGTTCATTGCCTTGGGGATTATGGTGGGTGTATCG
>CAYIRZ010000114.1:0-7312 GCA_964365845.1 uncultured Streptomycetaceae bacterium | reverse complement strand
ATGGTGTTTCAGCGCGAAAAAGCCATGTTTGATCATGTTCGCAAGTTTCAAGAAAGCGGTGGGTAGGAATCTGTCTAGATTCGACCGGCCGCACCCTCGCCGGCTGCACCAGCTTCCCGCCCTTGCATCCCGGCCCCCAAACAGGCCGCAAGATCCCCCTGTAATATTTTTGTAACCTCGGTCCCCTATCATGGCGCCTGTTGTTTTTTGTAGCCTGTAGTTTCAACTTGTAAAAGGAGCTATCCATGAAACTCAGTATTTCCTTTTTAAAACAAGCATCTGTGGCAGTGGCGCTGGTGTTGCCTGTGGCCGCTATTGCCGCCGATATCACCGGTGCCGGCGCGACGTTTCCCTACCCGGTGTATGCCAAGTGGGCGGAAGCCTACAAAGCCAAGACTGGCGTAGGCATGAACTATCAATCGATCGGTTCCGGCGGCGGCATCAAGCAGATCCGCGCCAAGACCGTCGACTTCGGCGCCTCGGATGCACCGCTCAAGGCCGAGGAACTCGAAAAAGACGGCATGATCCAGTTCCCGATGGTGATGGGTGGCGTGGTGCCTGTCATCAATGTGGCAGGTGTCGCGCCGGGCCAGATGAAATTCAACAGCCAGGCGCTGGTTGACATTTATCTCGGCAAAATCAAGAAATGGAACGATTCCAAGCTCGTGGCACTCAACCCCGGTATCAAGCTGCCAGATCAGGACATCACCGTAGTGCATCGTTCCGACGGTTCGGGCACGACGTTCATTTTCACCAACTACCTGTCCAAGGTCAGCAGCGAATGGAAGGACAAGGTCGGCAACAACACGGCCGTGCAATGGCCGGCACCGACCAGCAGTGGCGGCAAAGGCAATGAAGGGGTCGCCTCTTTCGTGCAGCGCATCAAAGGCTCGATCGGCTATGTCGAATACGCTTACGCCAAGCAGAACAAGCTCACCTATACCCTGCTCCAGAATCGTGAAGGTACTTTCGTTACGCCGAACGACAAGTCGTTCCAGGCGGCGGCGGCGGGTGCTGACTGGAAAAATGCGCCCGGCTTCTATGAAATTCTGACCAACGAGCCCGGCAAGGAAAGCTGGCCCATCACCGGCGCGACCTTCATTCTGATGCACAAGGTTCAGGCCAACGCAGAACGTGCGAAGAGCGTACTGCAGTTCTTCGATTGGGCCTACAAAGACGGCGACAAGATGGCGTCTGATCTCGACTATATCCCGATGCCGGATGCAGTCGTTAAGCTGGTCCATGAGCAATGGAAGAGCAAGCTCAAGGATGCCAATGGCAAGGCTGTCTGGCAGTAAGCAGGCTGATTACTGACAGATGACACGCAGGACCGGGGCAGGGTAGGATGGGCACTCTTCAAAATTCAATAATCGAAGGCATGCAAACCGCTGCTGATCAAAAGATCGAAGCGAAAGCCATTACCGTCGAAAGTCTGAAACGGCAGTATTTCTACGATCTGCTGTTCAGGAATACGACGCGGTTTTTTGCTTTTTTCGTCCTCCTGCTTCTGCTGGGCATTATCGCTTCTCTGGTCTGGGGCGGATGGCTCTCGATCAAGACTTTCGGTTTCGGTTTTTTTACCAGTTCTGCATGGAATCCCGTAACCGGCGAGTTCGGCGCCGTGGTTCCGATTTACGGCACGCTGGTTACATCTTTCATTGCCTTGTTGATCGGCGTTCCGGTGAGCTTCGGCATCGCACTGTTCCTGACCGAGCTCTCGCCGACATGGCTGCGCCGGCCGCTGGGTATCGCGATCGAACTGCTGGCCGGCATCCCCAGCATCATCTATGGCATGTGGGGCCTGTTCGTGTTCGCGCCGGTCTTCGCCGATCACATACAGCCGTGGTTCCTCGATAATCTCGGACCCTTGCCGGTCATCGGGTTTCTGTTCAAGGGCGCGCCGCAGGGCATAGGCGTGCTGACTGCGGGGATCATCCTGTCGATCATGATCATTCCCTTCATGGCGTCGGTCATGGGTGATGTGTTCGAACTGGTGCCGCCCCTGTTGAAGGAGTCGGCCTACGGCCTCGGGGCGACGACGTGGGAAGTCATGCGGCATGTCGTGCTGCCGTACACCCGCGTGGGCGTGATGGGCGGCATACTTCTGGGGCTGGGACGGGCGTTGGGGGAAACCATGGCGGTGACCTTTGTCATCGGCAACTCCCACAGGCTCAACTTTTCACTGTTCGCGCCGGGCAACAGTATTGCCTCCGCCCTGGCCAACGAGTTTACCGAGGCGGTCGAGGACATCTATTCCTCGGCGCTGATCGAGCTGGGCCTGATCCTGTTCTTCATTACTTTCTGCGTGTTGGCGCTGTCGAAAATACTGCTGTCGCGCCTCGGCCGCATGGAAGGCAAGAAAACCTAGGCCGCAATCATGATTTCGCTTTACCGGAAACGCCGGATCATCAATGCCTTCAACCTCACGGTGTCGATGTTCACCGTGTTGTTCGGCTTGTTCTGGCTGGCCTGGATATTGTGGACACTGGTCTATGCGGGGATAGGGGCTATCGATATCAAGTTGTTCACCCAGATGACGCCCCCGCCCGGCAGCGACGGCGGGCTGTTGAATGCAATCCTGGGCAGCCTGATCATGAGTGCCCTGGCGACACTGATCGGAACGCCAATCGGCATGCTGGCGGGAACTTACCTCGCCGAATTCGGCCAGCGCGGCTGGCTGGGTGCCGCAACCCGGTTCATCAACGACATTCTGCTGAGCGCGCCTTCGATCGTCATCGGTCTTTTCATCTATGCCGTGTATGTCGTGCAATTGAAGCACTTCTCCGGCTGGGCGGGAACGTTCGCGCTGTCGCTGCTGGTGATCCCGGTGGTGCTCAAGACCACCGAGAACATGCTGCGGCTGGTCCCGAACAGCCTGCGCGAGGCCGCGGCCGCGCTCGGCGCGCCGCAGTGGCGCATGGTGACAATGATCACCTGGCGGGCAGCGCGGGCCGGCATCATCACCGGGATATTGCTGGCGGTGGCGAGAATCAGCGGGGAAACGGCGCCGCTGCTGTTCACCGCGCTCAACAATCAGTTCTGGTCCATGAACATGAATGCACCGATGGCGAATCTGCCCGTGGTCATTTTCCAGTTTGCCATGAGCCCCTATGCGGACTGGCAGCAGCTGGCATGGGGCGGCGCGCTGCTGATCACGTTTACGGTGCTGGGGCTGAACATCCTGGCGCGGGTCGTGTTCCGCGAAAAAAATCCGTTGAAGTAACCTGAGTCCGAAGCAACATGGCCACTACCGAACCCATGCAGTTCACCCCCAAGATCTCGATGCGGGAGCTGAGTTTTTTTTACGGCTCCTATCAGGCGCTGAAGCCGCTCACCATGGATATTCCCGACAGTAAAGTCACCGCTTTCATCGGCCCTTCCGGCTGCGGGAAATCCACGCTGCTGCGCACGATCAACCGGATGTATGAGCTGTATCCGGGGCAGAAGGCGACGGGGGAAATATTCCTCGACGGCGAAAACATTCTGGATCCCAGGCAGGATCTCAACCTGCTGCGCGCCAAGGTCGGCATGGTGTTCCAGAAACCGACCCCGTTTCCGATGTCGATTTTCGACAACATCGCCTTCGGGGTGAAGCTTTACGAGAGGATGCCGCAGGGCGTGCTTGAGGAACGAGTCGAATGGGCGTTGAGAAAGGCCGCGCTGTGGGACGAAGTGAAGGACAAGCTGCACCAGAGCGGCATGGGGCTTTCGGGCGGCCAGCAGCAGCGTCTGTGCATTGCAAGGGCGATCGCCGTGAAGCCCGAGGTCGTGCTGCTCGACGAACCCTGTTCCGCGCTCGATCCGATTTCAACGGCGCGCATCGAGGAACTGATCAGCGACCTCAAGCAGGACTACACCATTATCATCGTCACCCACAACATGCAGCAGGCGGCGCGGGTGTCGGACTACACCGCCTACATGTATCTCGGCGAACTGATCGAGTTCGGCGTCACCGATAACATCTTCATCAAGCCCGGGAACAAGCAGACCGAAGACTATATCACCGGTCGCTTTGGGTGACCCCGGCAGCCTGTCGGATTAGTGCTTTTTATTTCAGGAGTTTGTCGAACCCAAGCCCGACAAACTCCTAGGCAAGCGCTGTTTTCCCTTTAATCAAGGCGATCGGACGCCGTATCACGGCGTTTTCGCGTTGACCCCCCTCAGCTTCGCCTGTAAAATCTATAGGTTTTAGTCGGCCGGGTCTGTAATGAGGGTCAAGCTGGTAGCGGGCAACTGGAAAATGAACGGCAGCCTGGTCTCGAACCAGGCGCTGCTCGATGCCATCGTTCCCGCAGTTGCCCTCCTCGATGGCATGAAATGCGTGGTTTGTGCGCCTTTCCCGTATCTGGCTCAGGTGCGGCAGGTTTTACGCGGTTCAAACATCGCGTGGGGCGCGCAGGACTTGTGCCAGTTCGACAACGGCGCCTATACCGGCGGCGTAGCGGCGGCGATGCTGACTGATTTTGGCTGCCATTACGTGATCGTCGGCCATTCCGAGCGGCGCAGCGTGTTCGGCGAAGCGGACGAAGTCGTCGCAGCCAAGTTCGAGGCCGCGCTCAAAGCCGGTTTGACGCCGATCCTGTGCCTCGGTGAATCGCTGGCCGAGCGTGAGGCTGAGGTAACGGAGAAGATTGTTGCGCGGCAGCTCGATGCCGTGGTGACGCGGTCCGGCGTCAGGGCATTGGCGAGAGCGGTGGTCGCCTACGAACCGGTGTGGGCGATCGGCACCGGCAGGACGGCGACGCCGGAGCAGGCGCAGGCGGTGCATGCGTACATCCGCAGTCGTGTCGCGGCGGCGGATCAGGCGGTTGCCGCGGCGCTTTTGATTCTTTATGGTGGCAGCGTGAAAGCGGCCAACTCGGCGCGGTTGTTCGGCATGCCGGACATTGACGGCGGCCTGATCGGCGGCGCGTCGCTGATTGCCGATGAATTTTCAGCCATTTGCCGCGCTGCGCAGCCGGTGGCATAAGAGAGAGATAGATGCAAACACTGGTTTTGGTAATACATGTCATTGCGGCGCTGGGCGTTATCGGCCTGGTGCTGTTGCAGCATGGCAAAGGCGCCGATGCCGGCGCTGCGTTCGGCGGCGGCGCCTCGGGCAGCGTGTTCGGCTCGGCCGGCTCGGCCAACTTCCTGAGCCGGGCAACAGCCGTACTGGCCTTGATTTTTTTCCTGACGAGTCTCGGGCTGACTTATTTCTCGATTCGCAAATCGGACCAGACGGGCGTGATGAAATCCCATTCCGAATCGGCGCCTGAAAAGTCAGTGCCGGCTGATGTGCCGGTGCGGACCGCGCCGGTGACGGGGACTCCTGTTCCAGTAGAAAGCGGTTCGAAAGCTGGAGAAGTGCCAAAGTAACAAGTAATCGATGTTGAGTTGATCTAGCTCAACGCCGGACACTCAACACGGAAGTTAGCATGTCGACGTGGTGGAATTGGTAGACACGCCGTCTTGAGGGGGCGGTGGCGAAAGCTGTGAGAGTTCGAGTCTCTCCGTCGACACCAGTTAAAGCAGGGTTCGGGATCAACGAACCAGGATTCGGGGCAGCAGATGCGCGGCTCGAACCTAAAAATGGATTGTAATGTCGAATGCAAATGGAACCAGTGATATCAAGGACATGGTTTTGGCTGACCCCCTTATCCTGAATCCCGAATCCTGATGCTGGAGAATTATTTTCCGATCCTGATGTTCGTTTTTGTCGGTCTTGCGGTCGGCGTGATACCCATCATGCTGGGCAGCGGGTTGAGCCGGTTGCTGGGTGTTCACCGGCCGAACAGCGAAAAACTTTCCCCTTACGAATGCGGCTTCGAGGCTTTCGAAGATGCGCGCATGAAGTTCGACGTGCGCTACTACCTCGTCGCCATCCTCTTTATCCTGTTCGATCTCGAGATTGCATTTCTTTTTCCGTGGGCCGTGGTGCTGCAGGAAATCGGTTTCTTCGGTTTCATGGCCATGGTCGTGTTCCTCGCCATCCTCACCATCGGTTTCATCTACGAGTGGATGAAGGGGGCGCTGGAGTGGGAGTGACCATGGGCGCAATGGAAAACATCACCGAAAAAGGTTTTGTCACCACCAGCGCGGACGCGCTGATCAACTGGACGCGCACCGGGTCGCTGTGGCCGATGACCTTCGGGCTGGCGTGCTGCGCGATCGAGATGATGCACGCCGGCGCTTCGCGCTACGATCTCGACCGTTTCGGTATCGTGTTCCGGCCGAGCCCGCGGCAGTCCGACGTGATGATCGTTGCCGGCACGCTGTGCAACAAGATGGCGCCCGCTTTGCGCAAGGTCTACGATCAGATGGCGGAGCCGCGCTGGGTGATCTCGATGGGCTCGTGCGCCAACGGCGGCGGCTATTATCATTATTCGTATTCGGTGGTGCGCGGCTGCGACCGCATCGTGCCGGTCGACATCTACGTGCCGGGCTGCCCGCCGACCGCCGAAGCGCTGCTCTACGGCATCATCCAGTTGCAGAACAAGATCAAACGCACAAACACGATCGCTCGATAGAAATCTCGCTCAGACGATCCCTCGATAGAAATCTCACTCAGACGATTGCACGCTAAATGGCTTCCCGTCTCGAATCCCTCGCTGCCGCGCTGAATACCGCGCTGGACGGCAAGCTGGTCAGCGTCACGACAAGGTTCAATGAAGTCACTATCGTCGTCAAGGCGGAGAATCTGCCGGCTGCGGCGATGACGCTGCGCGACGCGCCGGAACTCAGGTTCGAGCAGTTGACCGATCTGTGTGGCGTCGACTACAGCGCTTATGGCGATGGCGCCAGTGAGGGTGGGCCCGGCGCAGGCCCGTCGGACGCAGGCACCCGCTTCGCGGTCGTCTACCATCTTTTGAGCATTACCCACAACCGGCGGCTCAGGTTGCGTGTGTTTGCCGCCGATGACGAGTTTCCCGTCGTCGCTTCGGTGATCAACGTCTGGCCGTCGGCCAACTGGTTCGAGCGCGAGGCATTCGATCTCCTCGGCATCGTGTTCACGGGACACCCGGACCTGCGCCGCATCCTTACCGATTACGGCTTCATCGGTCATCCGTTCCGCAAGGATTTCCCGATCTCGGGCAATGTGGAAATGCGCTACGACCCCGATCAGCAGCGCGTGATTTACCAGCCGGTGACGATAGAGCCGCGCGAGATCATCCCGCGCATCGTGCGCGAGGAAAACTACGCGGATTCGGAAGGTTTCCGCAATGGCAGAAATACGTAACTACACCATGAATTTTGGGCCGCAGCACCCGGCGGCGCACGGCGTGCTGCGCCTGGTGCTCGAGCTCGACGGCGAGGTCATACAGCGCGCCGA
>CAYIRZ010000113.1:1974-8540 GCA_964365845.1 uncultured Streptomycetaceae bacterium | reverse complement strand
TTCTCGGGCCGAACGGCGCCGGCAAGTCGACCACCATGCGCATGGTGACCGGCTTCATCCCGCCGACGGCGGGCAAAATCACGGTCGGCGGTTTCGACATGCTCGAAAACCCGATTCCGGCCAAGCGCCTGATCGGTTATCTGCCGGAGAACGCGCCCGGCTATGGCGACATGACGGTGCACGGTTTTCTGAATTTCAGCGCCGAGCTGCGCGGCATCCATGGCGAGGCGCGCAAGAAAGCGGTGGGCCGCGCGGTCGAGTTGTGCTTCCTGGAGAACGTGCTGTATCAAAGCATCGATACCTTGTCGAAGGGTTACAAGCACCGCACCTGCCTGGCGCAGTCGCTGGTTCACGATCCCGACATCCTGGTACTCGACGAGCCGACCGACGGCCTCGATCCCAACCAGAAGCACGAAGTGCGCAATCTCATCAAGCGCATGGGCGAGCACAAGGCCATCATTTTCTCGACCCATATCCTGGAGGAGGTCGAGGCGGCGTGCTCGCGCGTCATCATCATCGATCGTGGCAGTATCGTCGCCAACGGCACGCCGCAGGAGCTCAAGGCGCGTTCGGTGTATGCGGGCGCCGTGCATTTTCGCGCCAAGGGCGTGCCGGCGGCTGCATTGACGGAACAGCTGGCGCGGATTCGCGGCGCGGCCAAAGCGGAAGTCATCCAGGAGCACGACGGCATCGTCGAGGCGCGCGTCTATGCGGACAAGACGGTAGGCAACGTCAACCTGACGCGCGAGGTTGCGGAGTTCGCGGCCCGGCAGAAGTGGCAGATCGACGAGCTTCATACTGAGGAAGGCCATCTCGATGAAGTGTTCCGCAGCATCACGCTGCCTGATACGGTGAAAGGGGGGGGCGACATGAGCGAGCAAGGACACGGACATCCCTCATCCCCGGCCCTTCCAACCCTCACCCCCGGCCCCTCTCCCGAAGGGCGAGGGGAGGCAATTGCTTCCCTTCTCCCTCCGGGAGAAGGGTCAGGGATGAGGGAAGGAGAAGGGAGATATCAGCCTCCCCTCTCCCCCCGGGAGAGGGGTAGGGGTGAGGGGACGGCGTGGAGCAATATCAAGGCCATCATGAAGCGCGAGCTCGGCGGCTATTTCACTTCGCCCATCGCTTATGTCTTTCTGGTCATTTTTCTGCTGCTGACGGGCTTTTTCACTTTTACTGTCGGCAATTTCTTCGAGCGCGGCGAAGCTTCGCTGGTGTCGTTCTTCACCTGGCATCCGTGGCTCTACCTGTTCCTGGTCCCGGCGGTGGGCATGCGGTTGTGGTCGGAGGAGCGGCGCCTCGGCACGATGGAGCTGCTGCTTACCATGCCGATCACGACCTGGCAGGCGATCGTCGGCAAGTTTCTGGCCTCATGGCTGTTCCTGGCGCTGGCGTTGCTGCTCACCTTCCCGGTGATGATCACGGTCAATTATCTGGGCGCCCCCGACAATGGCGTCATCATCGCCGGTTACGTCGGCAGCCTGCTGCTGGCGGGGTCTTATCTGGCAATCAGCTGCATGACCTCGGCCCTCACGCGCAATCAGGTGATCAGCTTCATTCTGTCGGTAATGATCTGCCTGTTCCTGATCCTTGCGGGCTATACGCCGGTCACCGATCTCCTGGTGCGCTGGGCGAATCCGGTGCTGGTCGAGATCATCGCCGCGTTTTCGGTGATGACGCATTTCGAGGGTTTCCAGCGCGGCGTGCTCGATACGCGGGACACCGTGTTTTTCGCGTCGGTGATCGGCTTTGCGCTGTTTGCCACCGGCGTCATCATCCGCAATCAGCGAGCAGGGTAGAACCATGCAGAAGAAGAATCTTGAAACGCTTTTTTACTCCGCCGGCGGAGTGATCGCGCTCGCTGCGCTTCTGGTCGCGGTGAACTTCCTCACGGGCGCATTCAACGCCCGCATCGATCTCACCGATGGCAAGGTCTATACCCTGTCGCCCGGCACCAGGGCGATTCTCGGCAAATTGGAAGCGCCGGTGAAAATCCGCTTCTATTACACCCAGGGCAGCAATGCGGTGCCGGTAGGTCTGAAGACCTTCGCCCGGCGCGTCGAAGACCTGCTCAATGAATACAAATCGGCTGCCAACGGCAGGGTCGTGATCGAGAAATTCAATCCCGAGCCCGATTCGGACGCCGAGGATTCGGCGGCGCTGGATAACGTCGAAGGCCAGATGACCAATGCCGGCGAGAAGTTTTATCTCGGGCTGGCGGTATCCTTCCTGGACCAGAAGGCCGCGATTCCGGTACTGGCGCCGGACCGCGAGCGCCTGCTCGAATACGACATCACGCGCGCCATTTCCCAGGTGAGCGCGGTCAAGAAACCCGTGGTCGGCGTGCTGAGCGCATTGCCGGTGATGGGCCGGCCGCTCAATCCGATGATAAAACAGCAACCGTCCGAGCCGTGGGTGCTGGTCTCGGAACTGAAGCGCATATTCGACGTGCGCAAGGTCGAACTCGACGCCCGGAAAATCGACGACGACATCAAGGTGCTGCTCGTCGTCCATCCGCGCGACATTTCGGAAGCCACTGAATATGCGCTCGACCAGTTCGTGTTGCGCGGCGGGAAGCTGATCGCGTTTGTCGATCCTTATGCCTATTTCGACCAGCAGCCCGACATGCAGAATCCGTTCGGCGGTTCCCAGGCCGGGCAGTCCGCGCTCTACAACCTGTTCAAGGCGTGGGGTATAGACGTCACCCTCAACAAGGTGGTCGCCGATCTCACCTTCGCCAGCGGCGAGGGCCCGCGCCTGCTGCCGACGCTGCTCTCGCTCAATGCCGAGGCACTCAACCAGGATGATGTCGTGACCAGCCAGGTCGGCACCCTGCTGATCCCGTTTGGCGGCGTGTTTAGCGGCAAGCCCGCCGCGGGCCTGACCCAGACCGTGCTGGCGCACACCTCGAAGAACTCGATGCTGGTCGATCTCATCATCGCCACGCTCTCCGGCGAACCTTCGACGCGCGGCTTCGAGCCCTTGGGCAAGGAGCAGCCGCTGGCAATCCGGCTCACCGGAAAATTCAAGACGGCGTTTCCGCAGGGCAAGCCCGAAGCTCTGCCGGCGCGGGGCGAGCGCAAAAAAGGCGAGGAAGACAAGAAACCCGAAACCAAGGCCGAACCGCAGCTCAAGGAGTCCGCTGCGGAAAACTCCGTGGTACTGGTGGCCGACGTCGACATGCTGACCGACAACGCCGCGGTCGACGTGCAGGAGGTTTTCGGCCAGCGGCTCGTCATTCCGCGCAACGGCAACCTCGCTTTCGCGCAAGGCCTGGTCGAGCAGCTCTCGGGCGACAGCGCCCTCATCAGCCTGAGAAGCCGCGCCGCTTTCAGCCGGCCGCTTACCGTGATCCGGAAGATGGAGGCCGAGGCCCAGCAAAGTTATCTCGGCAAGATCAAGGCGCTCGAGGACAGCCTGAACCAGACGCAGGAGAAGCTGCAGGCGCTGCAGAAAGGGCGCGCCGGCGCCAGCAGCGCCATACTGACGCCCGAGCAGCAATCCGAAATCGAGAATTTCCGCAAAAAGGCGGTGGAGGCCCGGAAAGACCTCAAGGAACTCAGAAAGAACCTGCGCATGGAAACCGATACGCTCGAGTTCTGGACCAAGGTCATCAATATCGGGCTGGTGCCGCTGCTGGTCGCGCTTTTGGGTATTGTGCTGGCGCTCGTCAAGCGGCGTAAGGTGAGGGCGCGATGAACCGCAGACAGTTTCTGATTCTGGTCCTTGCATTCCTGGTGCTGGGCGGAGCGGGTTTCGCGCTGTTCTGGCAAGACATCACCGCCTATCGCACCGCCGGTGCAAAAATCGGCGCCAGGCTGTTGCCCGGCCTCAAGGTGAGCGAAGTAGCGCAGATCCGTCTCCAGGACACGAAGGCACAGGCAACGCTGGCCAGAAAGGACAACGCCTGGCTGGTGCGGGAGCGCGGCGATTATCCTGCCAATGTGCAGAGCATCGGCGATCTGCTGATCAAGCTTGTAGAACTCAAAGTCGTGCAGTCCGAAGCCGTGGGTGAAAGTCTCCTGCCGCGGCTGGGTCTTGCCGTGCCGGGAAAAGGCGAGGGCAGCGGCACGTTCATCGAGTTCAAAGACGCTTCAGGCAAACTGCTTGCCAGTCTGGTGCTCGGCAAAACAGTGCTCAAAAAAGATCCGCTCAACCCGTTGCCGGGCGCGCAGGACGGTGTCCCGGCGGGGCGTTATGTTCTGGTGTTGGGAGCCAAGGGCGGCGTGACCGTGGTGTCGGATCCTCTTGACGGCGCACGGGCCGAGGCCGGCAAATGGCTCGCCAGGGATTTCTTCAAGGCTGACCGCATCAAAACGCTCACCCTGGCCGGCGCGGGCGCCGCGCAATGGAAAATCACCCGCGACGAGGAATACGGCCAATGGAAATTTGCCGGCGGCGGTGGCGAACTCGACGCGAGTGCCGCGGTGGGCGCAGCCAATGCGCTGAGCGGACTGAGCTTTAACGATGTCGTTATCGATCCCAAGCCGGAAGACACCGAAAAGCCAGTCACGGTGACTGCGGAGACCTTCGACAACCTGACTTATATCCTGAAGATCGCCAGGAAAAAAGCCAGTGGCGATTATCACGTGAGCTTTGCCGTGAGCGGCGAGCCACCCAGGCAGCGCGTAGCGGAAAAAGGCGAAAAACCGGAAGAGAAGGAGCGCGGTGACAAGGAATTCGCCGAAAATCTCAAGAAGCTCGAAGAACGCGTGGCCCGCGAGAAAGCGCTGGCCAAGTGGACCTATGTAGTGTCAGCCAAGCAGCTTGCGCCACTCGTGAAGGACCGCGCGCAGCTCGTCGCGGCGAAAAGAAAATAATCGCCGGACTGGCATGTCGCCGCGATAACAGGCAAAAAAAAGCGCAACCTGGGTTGCGCTTCAAATCCACTTGGAAGAGTGGATGGGGGAAGTTCAGGAGGATCCGTCTATCGCTCAAATGCCTCAAACAATTGTGCGATGGGGTCAAGATACCATCGGGACCCGTGGGCGAAGCCGGGAATAACGGCCGGAAAAACGGCTTATTCCGGCGATTGCGGCCGGGGTTTTCCCACCCGCATGGAACCGGGCGGTCCTGTGGCGGGAGGCGGTTGCGTGTGCCTATGCTATGCTCTTATTTTTATTGAATATATTGTATTCATGGCCGGTTTGCCGCCAGCATCACATTAGCGGAGGGGTGAGATGCGCCTGCTGTTGCTCGGGGTGATGGTCGCCGATATGGTCAGTCACCTCGGCGCCCGATCCGACAGCATGTCCCGATCCACCGCACAGCGGGCATCGATTGCGGAAACCTGCTCCTGCTATGGCTGGAAACCCGGGTTGACGCCGGTGCCGGTGCATGAGTAAGGTAGGGCTCCGCCCCATTCCAACTGCTAAAGGCGCACATGAAATTCGACAAAGTTACGAAATCGCCGGTATTCCCGCCCGACCATAAATGGCAGTTCGAGAAGCGCAAGAAAGCCTATGAATCCGATGTGACCGCGATGGTGCGGCGCATGCGCGAAGACGAGTCTATTCGCGAGGACCAGCGTGTTGCCTGGGAACGCTGGCGCAACGATAACAGCAGCCTCAAAAATCCGTGAGAGGCGACAAGCGAAAGGAGTGAGGCGTGAGAGGTAAAAACAATTACCGAAAACTCGGCGGCTGGCTGTTGCTTGGCGCGGCGCTGGCTGCTGCCGTGGCGCCAGCTGCGGCGCAGGATTACCCGAACCGTCCGATCCGCTTTGTGGTGCCTTTTTCGCCGGGCGGCAGCACCGACACCCTGGCGCGCACCATCAGCCTGAAGCTGACCGATGCCGTCGGCCAGCAGGTGGTGGTCGACAACCGTCCCGGCGCCAACGGCAACATCGGCATGGAGATCGTCGCGCGCGCGGCGCCCGATGGCTATACCCTCGTGCTCGGTTACATCGCCAATCTGGCGATCGGGCCCAGTCTGTACGGGAAACTTCCTTACGATCCGGTCAAGGATTACGCGCCGATCACGCAGCTCGCCTCCTCGCCCAACGTTCTGGTGGCGCATCCTTCGGTGCCGGCCAAGAACTTCAGGGAGCTGATTGCGCTGGCGAAGGCAAAGCCGGGGCAGATCAATTTCGCCTCGGCGAGCGTTGCGAGCGTGGGTCATCTTACCGGCGAGCTGCTCAATCATCTCGCGGGCATCAAAATGGTACACGTGCCGTACAAGGGCAGTGGCCAGGCGGTGACTGATCTTCTGGGCGGCCATGTGCAGCTGATGTTCAGCGGATTTTCGTCGACGTTGCCGCATATCAAGAGCGGAAAATTGCGGCCGCTGGTCGTGACCGGTATCCGGCGTTCCCCGGCGCTGCCGGATGTGCCGACCATCGCCGAGTCCGGCTTTCCGAAATTCGAGGCGACGGCCTGGTACGGCGTGCTGGCTCCGGCAAAAACGCCGAAACCCGTCGTCGCCAGGCTGCATGCCGAGATCGTCAAAGTGCTGCAGCTTCCCGACGTCAAGGAACGGCTCGGCAATCTCGGATTCGAGATCGTGGGCGGCACTCCTGAACAGTTTGCCGTCTACATCAAGTCCGAGATCGGGAAATGGGCGAAGGT
>CAYIRZ010000113.1:0-1874 GCA_964365845.1 uncultured Streptomycetaceae bacterium | reverse complement strand
CTCCTGAACAGTTTGCCGTCTACATCAAGTCCGAGATCGGGAAATGGGCGAAGGTCGTCAAGGCTTCCGGCGCCAAGCCTGAGTAGGAAGGCGTAACAAGGCATGACATGAAGTCGATTATTTTCTGTGCAGCTTTTTCAGGCGTATTGGTATCCAGTCCGGAAGAGTTCTCCGCCTTCCTCAAGGAAGAAATCGCGAAGTGGGGAAAGGTGGTCAGGGGAGCCAACATCAGTGCAGAGTAGCGCCGATCTTAAGGGCGTCGATGCCAACCGACTCGTTAACATTAACCGGTCTTGCGGTCGAGAGCGATGCGGCGCGCGAGCTCGAGCGGTTCCTGGAACCGATCCATGCGGCCGGCCGGCTGCCCGACACCGTGGAGCGTAAACGCGTCGCGGCACTGATCGCGGCCCTCAAGCAAGCGGCGCACTAATTTTTGCAAACGGCATCAGGCCGCGCAGCTAAAAAGGAACAAGCATGATGGTTGCTGAGTCCGACATTCTCAACGCCAGCATCCTGATCGTTGACGATCAGGCGCCCAATGTCAGTCTACTCGAGCGATTGCTGCGTGGAGCCGGCTACGCCTGCGTTGCTTCGACCATGAATCCGGGCGAGGTCTGCGAGCTGCATCGCAGGAACCGCTACGACTTGATCCTGCTCGATCTGCAGATGCCCGGCATGGATGGCTTCCAGGTGATGGAGGGCCTCAAGACAAACGGTGCGGAGGACGGCTACCTTCCCGTGCTCGTGATCACCGCCCAACCGGGCCACAAGCGGCGCGCGCTGCAAGCCGGCGCCAAGGATTTCATCAGCAAGCCGTACGACCTGGTCGAAGTCAAGACGCGCATCCGCAACATGCTGGAAGTGCGGCTGCTGTACAAAAAACTCGAGAATTTCAACAAGATGCTGAAGCGGCTCGACCGCATGAAAAGCGGGATCGCCAAGGACCACTGCGAGAGCCTGATCCGGTTGGTCGACGACATGGTCGACATCGAGAAAATCGAATCGGGGCAGACGAGCTTTGCGCCGCGGCCGCTCGATCTCATGGAGCTGATCGAGGCGGCGGTGAAGGCCGGCGCAGGATACGCGGCACAGCATAATGTGCGGCTGCAGGTGGTCGCGGCCCAGCCGGGCGCCAAAGTGCATGCCGACCCGGATCGCCTTGCGCAGGTCATGACCAACCTGATATCGAACGCGTGCAAATTCTCTCCGCCAGGAAGCGCGGTGGACATTGCGGTCACCCGCGAGGGCGGGCGGCTGAAAGTGGCAGTCGCCGATTCCGGCCCCGGCATACCGGACGAGTTTCGCGCCCGCATATTCCAGCGGTTCCCTCAGGACGATTCCTCCGCCGCGCCCCAGACGGGCGGGACGGGACTGGGTTTGTCGATTTCAAAGGCCATTGTGGAGCGCCTGGGCGGGGAGATCGGCTTCACGACCGGGACGGGAAAAGCAACCACCTTTTATTTCTTCCTGCCGGAATGCGCCGAGCCGGCGGCCACCGCTTCTGATACGCCCCCCGCACGACCGTGAATCTTAGTTCGGAATCGCCTGCAATCCGGCAACATGGGCGCCATAGGGGATCGTTCTTGCCGTCATCGCGTGGTTTCGCCTTGGGCTCCGTAGCTATCGTCCCGTTGGAGGTGGCATGGCCATGATCGGCGCCTATCGCGAGCTGGAAGGCTGCATGCGACTGCTCGGGCATGTGCTGCGCCGGCTGCCGGTACTCAAGCTGCCGCCAATGGCCCAGCAACTGACGCGCGAGATCTATTTCACCGGGGTGAGCCCGATGGCGGGAATCGTGACCCGCGGCGCGCTCATCGGCACGCTCATCATCGTCTACGTGATAGAAGTACTCGAGGCCGATGCGGCGCTCGCGG
>CAYIRZ010000112.1:313-8635 GCA_964365845.1 uncultured Streptomycetaceae bacterium | reverse complement strand
CAACATGGTGCACAACGTGCGCGGCATCGAGGCGGCCCTCGCCGACGGCACCCGCTGCAGCTTCGGCGCGGTGCCCGCTGACTTGTCGCAGCTGGCGGGGCCGCAGCGCTACGTCGATCTGGTCAGGAAAATCCGGGACATTGCCGCGCGCGAGGCTGGGGAAATCGAACTGCGCTATCCCAAGCTGTTGCGCCACGTCGGCGGCTATAACCTCGACATGATGGCAGCGGCGCCGCTCAACATGGCGCACCTGCTGGTGGGTTCGGAGGGCACGCTGGCCTACTCGCAACGCCTCCATCTGAACCTGTCGCCCCTGCCGAAACACAAGACCCTCGGCGTCTGCCATTTCCCGGCTTTTTACCAGGCGATGCAGGCGGCGCAGCATCTGGTCAAGCTCAAGCCCGTCGCGGTCGAACTGGTCGACCGCACCATGATCGCGCTGGCCCGTGACAATCCTGCGTTCAAGGCCACGGTCGAGAAATTCATCAAGGGCGATCCCGATGCGATCCTGCTGGTCGAATTTGCAGGCGACGACCGTGACGAGCAGCTGGCAGGGCTGAAACAGCTGGGCGAGCTGATGGGTGATCTCGGTTTCCCGGGGGGCGTGGTGGAAATCACCGACGCGCAGCTGCAGCGCGAGGTATGGGAGGTGCGCAAGGCCGGACTCAACATCATGATGTCGATGAAAGGCGACGGCAAGCCGGTGTCCTTCATCGAGGATTGCGCCGTGCCGCTGGAACACCTTGCCGAATACACCGATCGCCTGACCGCCGTGTTCGAGAAACACGGCACCAAAGGCACCTGGTACGCGCATGCTTCGGTCGGCTGTTTGCATGTGCGCCCTATTCTCAACATGCGCGAAGACGGCGCGCAAAAAATGCGCGCTATTGCCGAAGAAGCTGCCGAACTGGTCAGGCAATACAAGGGTGCTTATTCGGGCGAGCACGGCGATGGCCTGGCGCGCTCGGAATGGATCGCGCCGTTTTTCGGGCCCAAGCTGACGCGCGCTTTCGAGGAAATCAAGGACATCTTCGATCCCAAGGGCCTGATGAATCCGGGCAAGATCGTGCGGCCGTCAAAGCAGGATGACCGCTCGCTGTTCCGCTTCAAGCCCGGCTACCGCGCCGAAAAAATAGACACCGCGCTCGACTGGTCGGAATGGGGTGGACTCGACAAGGCGGTCGAGATGTGCAACAACAACGGGCACTGCCGCAAATTCGATGCCGGCACCATGTGCCCGTCGTATCGTGTCACGCGCGAAGAACGACACCTGACGCGGGGCCGCGCCAACACGCTGCGGCTCGCGCTTTCGGGCCAACTCGGCCCGGATGCCTTCACTTCCGACGAACTCTACGACACGCTGGACCTATGCGTAGGGTGCAAGGGCTGCAAGCGCGAATGCCCGACCGGCGTCGACATGGCGAAGATGAAGATCGAGTTCCTGCATCATTATCGACAACGCCATGCGTTGCCGATGAGAGAAAGACTGGTTGCCTATCTGCCGAGATATGCGCCTTGGGCGGCGAGATTGTGGTGGGTGATGAATTTGCGCGACCAGGTGCCGGGGCTTGCGGCCTTGAGCGAATTGTTGCTCGGTTTCAGCTCGAAGCGTAGTTTGCCGAAGTGGCGTAGCGATTTTTTTCACAGGGACGCGACAGGTCCGGCTCCGGACAAATCCGGGGTTCCCATTCCAGCAGAACGCGAATGCGTTCTGCTGGTGGATACTTTCAACAATTACTTCGAGTCCGAGAATGCGCGCGCCGCCTTCGCCGTTCTGGAAGCGGCGGGCTACCGCGTGCATCTGCCGCGAGCGGCCGGCAGTTCCAGACCGTTGTGCTGCGGCCGCACTTTTCTCGCCGGCGGGCTGATTGATCAGGCCAGGGCCGAAGCGCAGCGCACGCTGGACGCGTTGAAACCTTATGTCGAACGCGGTGTGTCCATTGTAGGGCTCGAGCCGTCGTGCCTGCTTAGTTTGCGCGACGAATTCCTGTCGATGCTGCCCGGCGCCGAGACCGCGCAGCTCGCGCTCAATGCCATGCTGTTCGAGGAGTTTCTGGCGCGCGAACATGATGCGGGGCGGCTCAACCTGAAGCTCAAGGCCCTGCCGCAGAAAAAAGCGCTGCTGCACGGCCATTGTCATCAAAAGGCGTTTGCGGCAATGCCCGCGGCACAACGAGTACTGAATCTGATTCCCGAGCTGAAAGTCGAGTTGATCGAATCGAGCTGTTGCGGCATGGCGGGCAGCTTCGGCTTCGATGCCGAGCATTACGAAGTGTCGATGAAAATGGCCGGGCTTTCGCTGCTGCCGGCGGTGCGCAAGGCCGATCACGATACGCTCCTCATCGCCGACGGCACGAGCTGCCGTCATCAGATTCACGACGGCGCGCAGAGGAATGCAATGCACGTGGCGCGCGTGCTGCAGGCGGCGCTTGCCGAGGAGTTTGCCGGACCTGGCCCCGACAAACTCCTAAAATGAAAAAACTTAAGTAACGCTACGCGTTCCGGCGTGGAGCCAAGTTCGACAGGCTGCTTTCTTGACCTGCGTGCTTGACAATCCGCATGGTGGTCAATAGGCTGGCTTCCATTCCCAGAACAAACCACTAGAAGCAAACCACCAGAGGATGGACCAACCCATTGCAACCACCGCTGCGCCTTCGGCGGCAGCGCAAAATCCATGGCTGCTTGAAGTCGAGGAGCTGCACGTTCATTTCGTGACCACGCGCGGCGTGGTGCGCGCGGTGGAAGGCATTTCCTACAAGGTCAGGGCCGGTGAGGTCGTGGCGCTGGTCGGCGAATCGGGCTGCGGCAAATCCGTGTCTTCACTGGCCATCATGCAGCTGCTCGCCAAACCGGCAGGACGCATCGTGTCGGGGCGGATTCTGTTCCAGGGCAGGAACCTGCTCGATCTGACGGAAGACGAGATGCGCGAGATCCGCGGCCGCGATATCGCGATGATTTTCCAGGAGCCCATGAGCTCGCTCAACCCGGTGCTCACCATCGGTTTTCAGATCATGGAGCCGCTGCTGATCCATCTTGGCATGACCGAGAAGGAGGCGCGCGGCCGCGCGCTGGCGCTGCTGAAAATGGTCGGCATTCCCGATCCTGAACGCCGGCTCGACCAGTATCCGCACCAGTTCTCGGGAGGGATGCGCCAACGCGTGATGATTGCTATCGCGCTCTCGTGCAATCCCAAACTCATCATCGCCGACGAGCCGACCACCGCGCTCGATGTCACGATCCAGGCGCAGATTCTGAAGCTCATGAAGGATCTGTCGCGGGATCTCAACATCGCGCTGGTCATCATCACGCACAATCTTGGCGTAGTGGCGCGCTATGCCGACCGCGTGAACGTGATGTATGCCGCGCGCATGGCGGAGCAGGGCAAAGCGGAAGACGTGTTCTCCAAGCCATTGCACCCCTATACCGCGGGCCTGCTGCGGTCCGTGCCGCGGCTCGACAAGCCGCGCGGCAGGAAACTCGAGACCATAGAAGGGTTGCCGCCCAACCTGCTCGATCCGCCGCCGGGTTGCCGCTTCGCGCCCCGCTGCCTCGCGCGGCAGGACGCCTGCACGAAGGAATTGCCGCCGCTCGTGCAGATCGAGGCGCACCGTTATTCGGCCTGCATACGCGCAAGAGAGATGGCGCAGGTGGGTTCGACCGGAATGGGACTGCTGAGCGCCAATCCGCAGCCCCCGGTAACCAAGGCCATCGATAAGGCACAAGCGTTGCTGAGCGTGCGCGATCTCAGGACTTATTTCGACGTCGGCACCGGCCTCCAGATGTTCAAGAACACCCGGTCCGAAGTACGCGCGGTCGACGGTTTGTCATTCGAGGTGTTCCGCGGCGAAACGGTCGGGCTGGTGGGCGAATCGGGCTGCGGTAAAACAACCGTCGGACGCACGCTGTTGCGGCTTGAAGAGGCGACTTCCGGCGACATCGTGTTCAATGGGTCCAACGTCACCCGGGCCGAAGGCCAACCGCTCAAGGATTACCGGCGCAAGATACAGGTTATCTTCCAGGACCCGTTCAGTTCGCTCAATCCGCGCATGACCATCGGTGAAATCATCGCCGAGCCCATGCTGGTGTACAAGCTTGTGCCGAACAGGAAGGCTGCGCGCGAGAGGGTGGCAGAGCTGCTGACGCAAGCAGGACTGTTCGACTACATGTCCGAGCGCTATCCGCATGAATTGTCGGGCGGCCAGCGCCAGCGGGTGGGCATCGCCCGGGCGCTCGCGATGCAGCCCTCCTTCATCGTGTGCGATGAGCCGGTATCGGCGCTTGACGTTTCAATCCAGGCGCAGATCATCAACCTGCTGGAAGAATTGCAGCAGAAGTTCGATCTCACGTATCTTTTCATCGCGCACGATCTTGCCGTGGTGCGGCACATCTCGGACCGGGTGATCGTGATGTATCTGGGCAAGGTAATGGAGATCGCCGACCGCGATACGCTGTACGCCGACCCGCTGCATCCTTACACCAAGGCGCTGCTCGACGCGGTGCCGATTCCCGATCCGGCGCTGGAGGCAAAACGCGAGTACCACGTGCTGAGAGGCGAAGTGCCGAGTCCGCTTAATCCGCCGCGCGGCTGCGTGTTCCACACGCGCTGCCCGCTTGCGACGGAAGAGTGTAAAATGGCGATACCGGAACTTAAAGAAGTGCGCCCGCAACATCATGCGGCGTGCATCAAACTGTAGTTGGCCACCGAAGCCGGCACATAAACTTACCGAAGGAGGAGCGCAATGAAATTTTCTGCATTGTTGTTGAGCACCATGATGCTTGCCGCCGCCGGCGGCACGATAGCGGCCGAAACGCCCAAGCATGGCGGGCTGCTCAAGTTTGCGGTGAGCGCGGAACCGCCCAACTATGATTGCCACGCGCAAACCTCGTTTGCCTTCATCCACCCGGTGCGGCCGCATTACAACACGCTGCTCAAGTTCGACACTGAGCATTATCCCAAGGTGACAGGCGATCTCGCTCAGTCGTGGACGGTGTCGAAGGACGGCCTGGCCTATACCTTCAAGCTCAGGAAAGCCGTCAAGTTCCACGACGGCTCGACATTCAGTTCGGAGGACATAAAGGCGACCTATGACCGGCTGCGCAATCCGCCGCCGGGCGTGCGCTCGGTGCGGCAGGCGAGCTATGCCGACGTCGCCTCGATCGAGACGCCGGATCCGCTCACCGTGGTATTCAAGCTGAAGAAGCAGAACGCTTCGATGCTCACCAATTTCGCGAGCCCGTGGGATTGCGTCTACAGCGCCGCCAAGCTCAAGCAGGATCCGAAGTTTCCCGAACGCAACATCATGGGAACCGGCCCCTTCACTTTCGTCGATCACGTTGCGGGCTCTCACTGGACCGCCCGCAAATTCGACGGCTATTTCGAGAAGGGCAAGCCGTACCTCAACGGCTACATCGCAATTTTCATCAGCGGCGCGCCGATGGTCAACGCGCTCGCGGCAGGAGAAGTGCTGGCCGAGTTCCGCGGCCAATCCCCCGCCGACCGCGACCGCCTCGTGAAAGCGCTGGGCGACAAGGGGGTGGTGCAGGAAACGCCCTGGGTATGCAGCCTGGTCGTGACTTTCAACACCAAGAAGAAGCCGTTCGACGATGTGCGAGTGCGCCGCGCGCTGTCGCTGGCGATCGATCGCTGGGGTGGAGCGCAAGCGCTGTCGAAAGTCGCGCTGGTGCGCCATGTCGGCGGCATCCTGCGACCGGGCTACGAGCTCGCATCCTCCGAGCGGGAACTCGTCACCTATCCCGGCTGGTCGAAGGACATCAATGCTTCGCGCGCGCAGGCGAAAAAGCTGCTGCAGGAAGCGGGAGTGCCCAACCTCTCCTTCACCTTCACCAACCGCAACGTCGCGATGCCTTATACACCGGTCGGCGTGTTCCTGATCGACCAATGGCGGCAGATCGGGGTAAACGCCAAGCACGAGCAGCTCGAAACCCGGCTCTACCTTGCCGCGCAGCAACGCGACAAGCCGACATACGACGCGGCGCTCGACTTCAACTGCGACTTCATGGACGAGCCCAATCTCCAGCTGCAGAAATACCTGTCGCACGACCGCTCGGCGATCAACTATGCCCAGCAGACCGATCGTGTGCTCGACGATCTCTTCGACAAACAGTCGGGCGAGCTGGACACGAAGAAACGCTATGCCATACTGCGCGAATTCGAAAAGCGCGCTCTCGAACAGGCCTACACGGTACCGACCATCTGGTGGCACCGCATCATCGTCCATCACAAGGTCATGAAGGGCTGGCGCATCACGCCGAGCCACTACGTCGGGCAGGACCTGGCCGACGTCTGGCTGGATCAGTGAGGCAGGATTCAGGAACCAGGATTCAGGATTCAGGGGAAACCCTGATCCGGGATCCTGGCTTCTGGTCGCTGAATCCCGAATCCTGAATCCCGGATCCTGAAGTGCTGCGCTACACCATACACCGCGTGCTGTTGATGATCCCGACGCTGCTCGGCGTCGCGGTCATGGTGTTTTTCATGCTGCGGCTGATGCCCGGGGATCCAGTGGCCACCATGCTGCTGGGAGACGCGGGCGGGGCCAACATTTCCAAGGAAGTAATCGACGCCGAACGCGCGCGGCTGGGACTGGATCAGCCGATGTACGCGCAGTTCTTCAAGTGGTTCTGGGGCGTGTTGCAAGGTGATTTCGGTTATTCGATGTGGACCGGCAGGTCGATCGCCTACGAGATCTCCATCCGGCTGGAATTGTCGCTGCAGGTGGCCATCATGGCCACCATACTCGCCATTTTGCTGGCGCTGCCGTTGGGTACCCTGTCGGCGATTTACAAGGATACCTGGATAGATCAATCAATCCGTATGTTCTCGATCGCCGGGCTTGCCGTGCCGTCGTTCTGGCTGGGGATGATCATCATCCTGCTGCTGCTCACCTATTTTCAGTGGATTCCACCGCTCACTTTCACGCCGATCTGGGAAAATCCCTGGGAAAACATCTCACAGCTGTTCTGGCCCGCGGTAGCCGTCGGCTACCGCTACTCCGCGGTCTCGACCCGCATGATGCGCTCCTCCATCCTGGAGGTGCTTCAGGAGGATTACATCCGCACGGCGCGGGCCAAGGGTGTGTTCGAGCGGCTGGTGGTTACGCGTCATGCGATGCGCAACGCACTTCTGCCGGTGGTCACCGTGATCGGCCTTGAATTCGCTTTCCTCATCGGCGGACTCGTGGTCACCGAACAGGTATTCAACCTCAACGGCATCGGCAAGCTTTTCGTGCTGGCGGTGGCGCGCAGCGATTTCACCATGATTCAGGCGCTGGTATTGCTGGTTTCGGTGTTTTTCGTGCTGATCAATTTCGCCATCGACATGCTCTACGCGGTTCTCGATCCACGCATTCGCTACCGCTGATGAATACGGCCGCATCCGCAATTACCTACAAGGTGCCGAAGCGCCGCCACCCGGTGCTGCAGTTCATGATGCAGCAGCCGCTGGGCGCGGCAGGGCTTCTCGTCATCGTCGCGATGGGCATCTGCGCCGCATTCGCGCCCTGGGTGGCTCCCTATGACCCGTTAACGGTGGATTACGGGACCATGCTGGGGGCTCCTTCGCCGGAGAATTGGCTCGGCACCGACTCGTTTGGACGCGACGTGCTGTCGCGCATCATCTACGGCGCGCGCACCGCGCTTGCCATCGGTTTCATCGCTTCTTTTCTCGGAGCCACGGGCGGTGCGATTATCGGCGTCGTATCGGCGTATTTCGGAGGCCGAACCGACATGATCATTCAGGGCATCATGGACGTGCTTCTTTCATTTCCCATAATCGTGCTGGCGATCACGGTGGTGGCGGTGCTCGGGAATAATGTGGTGCTGGGCATCGACATCAATCTGATCATTGCGATCAGCGTGCCGATGCTGCCAAGGGTCGAACGGGTGGTTCGCGCGTCAGCCTTGGCAATCCGGGAACTCCCGTACGTCGACGCGGCCCGCGCGGCAGGATTCTCGCACACCAGAATCATTTTCCGCCACATCGTGCCTAACGTGGTCGCGCCGTATCTCATCATGCTGACCGCATTCGTGGCGCAGGCGATTCTGGCCGAAGCCTCGCTTTCATTCCTGGGCCTGGGCGTGACGGAACCGACGCCTTCCTGGGGGCTGATGCTGTCGGGCGCTGCGGCAGACTTTTACCAGCAGGCGCCGTGGATGATCGTGTTCCCGGGAATCGCAATCAGCCTGGGGGTGTTTGCCTTCAATCTGTTCGGCGATTCCCTGCGCGACTGGCTGGATCCCAAGATCAAGATCTAGGAGTTTGCCGGACTGAGCCCCGACAAACTCCTAAAATACGCATTGGTG
>CAYIRZ010000112.1:0-303 GCA_964365845.1 uncultured Streptomycetaceae bacterium | reverse complement strand
TAAGCGGAAACTGCAGGACGCGAGAGCGAATCGAATTTACCGCTTACCGCTCACTCGCGTAACGACGCACCTTCGCTTCGTCCACTTCGATTCCGAGGCCGGGGCCGGCAGGCACTTCAACGTGCCCGCCGGTGAAACGGAGCGGCTCTTTCAGCACATCGTCGGCAAGGTACTGATTGCTCAGGCTCACGCCCCAGTCCACCGAGGGGACCGTTGCGGCAAGATGAAGCATAGCGGCGGCGGCGATTCCGGACTCGGCGATCTTGCAGGCGAGGTTGACTTTCATGCCGAGGGATTCGCAGA
>CAYIRZ010000111.1:0-8680 GCA_964365845.1 uncultured Streptomycetaceae bacterium | reverse complement strand
TACGACGGCGAGGTGGCCGCCAGCTTCGGCGAGGGATTGTACGCCGTGCCGCTTTCGGAACTGTGGGCGAAGTGAGAACCTGACGCCATGCCCGGTACAATCCACAGAGACCACTAACGACTCATTTCTTA
The DNA here is from genome assembly GCA_964365845.1 of uncultured Streptomycetaceae bacterium. GTDB lineage: Bacteria > Pseudomonadota > Gammaproteobacteria > Burkholderiales > SG8-41 > CAKKQX01. The sequence goes on along the minus strand of CAYIRZ010000111.1, from coordinate 8,549 downwards.
AGTTAAAGTTGAAAACTCCCGAAAAGAAGTGCCCCTTCTGCAACATTGCACCCGAGCAGATCATCGTCGAGCATTCGTTGGCGGTGGCGAAATATGACGGCTACCCCTTAACCAAAGGGCATACGCTGATCATCCCCCGTCGGCACGTCGCTTCGTTCTTCGACTGCACCGCGGAAGAACGCCACGCAATGCTCGAATTACTGGACGACGCGAAAGCGGTCCTGGACAAGGCGCACGCGCCGGACGGCTACAACATTGGCCTCAACAATGGCGCAGCCGCAGGGCAGACCGTGATGCACGTTCACATGCATCTGATTCCCCGTTATCAGAACGACACGACGGACCCCCGTGGCGGGGTGCGGTGGATATTCCCGGAGAAGGCGGCGTATTGGAAAAAGCAGTATTCAGGTTAAGGCAATGGAAGAAGGCCTTCCCTATCAAACGCTGATTGCCAGTGTTCTTCACAAGTATGTCAGTGGCCGCCTCGTTGAAAAATCGCAACGTATGACTAATCGCTCAAAGCGGACGCCGCGCAAGCGCGCCAGCGATTAGCGCGCTGTTAATCCCTAGGGTTTGTCGGACTTAGCCCCGACAAACTCCTAAAATGAAAAAACTAAAGAACGAGGCGAAAAGAACGCCATGCCAGTGACGTTTTTCCGGCCAGCACGGCGTTTCGGCACGCACAGGTTGGAATCCGGAACGCCGTTTCTTCGGGCGCCGCAATCCGGTAAAATAACCCGTTCCCGGTTCGTAATTCCCTCCAGTTTTCATAAGGAGCATTGATGAAAGTTCTGGTCACGGTCAAGCGCGTGATCGACCCGTACGTGAAGGTGCGCGTCAAATCTGACGGCAGCGGCGTCGAGACTGCCAATATCAAAATGACGATGAACCCGTTCTGCGAGATCGCGGTTGAGCAGGCGATACGCATGAAGGAGGCCGGCGTGGTGTCCGAAATCGTCGCGGTTTCCATCGGTGTCCAGCAAAGCCAGGAGACGTTGCGCACGGCGATGGCGATGGGTGTCGACCGCGGCATCCTGGTCGAAACCGCCGACGAGGTCCAGCCGCTGGCGGTGGCCAAGGTGCTCAAGGCAATCGTCGACAAGGAGCAGCCAAAGCTCGTGATCATGGGCAAGCAGGCGATCGACGACGACTGCAACCAGTCGGGGCAGATGCTGGCAGCGCTCCTCGGCTGGCCGCAGGCGGCGTTCACTTCCAGTATCACGGTCAACGGCGACAATGCGGATGTCACGCGCGAAATCGACGGCGGTTTGGAAAAGCTGACGATCAAACTCCCGGCGGTGATCACCACCGACCTGCGCCTCAATGAACCGCGTTATGTGACGCTGCCCAATATCATGAAGGCGAAAAAGAAACCGCTCGAAGTGATCAAGCCCGACGCGCTCGGCGTCGATATCGCGCCGCGGTTGGTGACATTGAAGGTGCAGGAGCCGCCCAAGCGCGGCGCCGGCGTCAAGGTCGCCGACGTGAAGGAACTGGTGGCGAAGCTCAAGAACGAAGCGAAGGTGATCTAGTAGCGCAGGCGACCCCGCCTGCAGGGGACATCACGTCCCGGCTGTTTATGAATGCTGAGCCGGCAATGGGACCGGCGCAACGCAAAGGATCGGAATCCAATGGGCATCCTAGTCATAGCGGAACACGACGGCACGCAACTCAAGCCCGGCACGACGAACACGATCAGCGCCGCCGCCGAAATGGGTGGCGACATCACGGTACTGGTGGCCGGGCATCAATGCGGCGCCGCGGCTCAGGCCGCCGCGAAGGTGGCGGGCGTTGCCAAAGTCCTGCTGTGCGACGCGCCTCACTATGCAGGCGCGCTGGCTGAAAACCTGGCGGCACTGGTGCTGACCCTGGCCGACAAATACACGCACATCGTCGCGCCGGCGACCGGCTTCGGCAAGAACTTCATGCCGCGGGTGGCGGCACTGCTCGACGTGCAGCAGGTTTCCGAGATCAGCGCGGTGGAAGCGCCGGATACGTTCGTGCGGCCGATCTATGCCGGCAACGTGCTGGCGACGGTGCAGTCCAAAGACCGGATCAAGGTTGTCACCGTGCGTGCCACCGGGTTTGATGCGGCGGGCGAGAGCGCGGCGGCGGCGCCGGTCGAGAATCTGGCGCCAGGACCCGATTCGGGGCTGGTGCAATTCAAAGGCCAGGAATTGTCGAAATCCGAGCGCCCGGAGCTGGCGGCGGCGCGCATCATCGTCTCTGGCGGGCGCGGCATGGGCAGCGCGGAAAACTTCAAGATCCTCGAAGCGCTGGCCGACAAGCTTGGCGCCGCGGTCGGCGCCTCGCGTGCAGCGGTCGATTCGGGCTTCGTGCCCAACGATTACCAGGTCGGGCAGACCGGCAAGATCGTGGCCCCCGAACTCTACATCGCGGTCGGCATTTCCGGCGCGATCCAGCACCTGGCCGGCATGAAAGACAGCAAGGTGATCGTCGCCATCAACAAGGACCCGGAGGCGCCGATTTTTTCGGTGGCCGACTACTGGCTGGTGGAGGACTTGTTCAAGGCAGTTCCTGAGCTTACTCAGGAACTTTAAGTAAGCGGTAAGCCGTAAGCGGTAAGCAGTAACCGCAGCCAAGGCTTAATTAGGGAAGCTCTGATTAAGCATGGTTTTGTCATTCCCGCGAAGGCGGGGACGACTTAATCAGAGCTTCCTTAGAAGTTCGCAGTTCGCAGTTTACCGCTCACGGCTCACGGCTCACCATTCGGCGAAGGAGAACGCAATGTCCACCTATACCGCGCCGCTCAAGGATATGCAGTTCGTGATCAACGAACTGGTGGGCCTCGACGACATCGCAGCGCTGCCGGGCTGCGAGGAAGTGAGCGCCGATCTGGTCGACGCGGTGCTTGCCGAGGCGGCGAAATTCGCGCGGGAAGTGCTTGATCCTCTGAACCGCAGCGGCGACCAGCAGGGCGCGCGCCTTGCCGACGGCATTGTTACCGCGCCTGACGGCTTCGCCAGCGCTTACAGGCAGTTTACCGAGAGTGGCTGGAACGGCCTGTCGGGGCAACCAGAGTTCGGCGGCCAGGGCCTGCCGCACATCGTCGCCCTGCCGGTGCAGGAGATGTGGAACAGCGCCAACATGGCGTTCTGCCTGTGCCCAATGCTGACTTCCGGCGTGCTGGAGGTGCTGCATACTCACGGTACGGCGGAGCAGCGGAAAACCTATATGCCGAAGCTCACGTCCGGCGAGTGGACGGGGACCATGAACCTCACCGAGCCGCAGGCCGGCTCGGACCTTTCCGCGGTGCGCGCGCGCGCCGTGCCCGAAGGCGATCACTACCGCATTCACGGCACCAAGATCTTCATCACTTGGGGCGAGCACGACATGGCGGAGAACATCATCCACCTCGTGCTGGCGCGCACCCCCGACGCACCAGAAGGCGTGAAGGGGATTTCGCTTTTCATCGTGCCGAAGTTTCTGGTGAACGGCGACGGCAGCGCGGGCGCCAGAAACGACGTCAAGTGCGTGTCGATCGAGCACAAGCTCGGCATCCACGCCAGCCCGACCTGCGTGCTGGCCTATGGCGACGGCAAAGGCGCGGTCGGCTATCTGGTCGGCGAGGAGAACCGCGGCCTCGAATACATGTTCACCATGATGAATCATGCGCGGCTCGGCGTCGGCATGGAAGGCGTGGCGCTGGCGGAGCGGGCCTATCAGCACGCGCTCGAATACGCGAAGACGCGCGTGCAGGGGCGCGAGATCGGCCAGAGAGGCGGCGACCGCGTGACCATCATCCATCATCCCGACGTGCGGCGCATGCTGATGTCGATGAAGGCGCAGACCGAGGCGATGCGCGCGCTGGCCTACCTGGCTGCGGCAGTGCTCGACAAGGCCAAGCACCACCCCGACGACAAGGCGCGCCGTCAGCAGCAGGCTCTGATCGACTTTTTGACACCCATAGTCAAAGGCTGGTGCACCGAACAGAGCGTGGAAATCGCCACCACCGGCATCCAGGTCCACGGCGGCATGGGATTTGTCGAGGAAACCGGCGCCGCGCAATTCCTGCGCGATGCGCGCATCACCACGATTTACGAAGGAACCACCGGCATCCAGGCCAATGACCTGATCGGCCGCAAGGTCGCATTCGAGCAGGGGGCAACCGCCAAAGCGGTGATTGTCGCGATGCGCGCGGTCGATAGCGAGTTGGCAAAGCACGCGGAACTCGCGGCGATCCGCGCGCCGCTCACCGCGGGCATCAATGCCGTGGAGGAAGCGACCCACTGGCTGGTTGAGACCTACCCCAAAGACGCAAAGGCCGCATCGGCTTCCGCCGTGCCCTATCTGAAACTCTTCGGCATCGTTGCCGGCGGCTGGCAGATGGCGCGCGCGGCATTGATTGCGCAGTCCCGGCTCGAAGCCAAAGCGGGCGATGCCGATTTTTATCGCGCCAAGCGGGTCACCGCGCGCTTCTATGCCGATCACATCCTGCCGCAGGCGGGCGCGCTCAGTCACACCGTGGTGAACGGTGCGGAAAGCGTGCTTGCGCTTGACGCCGGGCAGTTCTGAATTCCCGCCGGCGCCGTTATGGCGGTTCGCGGCGTTTTCGCGAACCGCCAGGACGCTTCAGCCCGGACGGTCGGCCGGCACCGCTCTGTTACTAAAAACAGTATTTTAATCATAGAGTTAAGGTGTGCATCCGCGGTTGCCGAGTTAACTGTGGCCGTGTATGCTGGATTGATATGGCGCGCCGTGGCGTGAGACGGCGGTAAAAGCCTGTAACAACAACCGGCTCGCCGCGAGCGTGCTATCCCTCTGAACAGGTGCAATCATGAATGCGTTGCTGATCATTCTGGCCGCAATCGCGGTGATCTGGGCCCTGGCCTATCACCGTCTGCCGGCCATCGCCTGGACCATCGCCGCCGCGGCCGGCATGGGCTTGCTCTCGGTTTACTCCGGATGGCCCCAGTCGCTGCTGGCAGTGCCGTGGGCCGTGTTCATCGTCGTCGCGCTGCTGGCAAATCCGACGCCGATCCGCCGCGCGCTGATGAGCCGCCCGCTGCTGGGCCTGTTCCGCAAAATCCTGCCCCATGTTTCCCAGACCGAGCAGGAAGCGCTCGACGCCGGCACCGTGTGGTGGGACGGCGATCTCTTCAGCGGCAATCCCGACTGGAATAAGCTGCTGTCCTTCCCCAAGCCGACGCTTTCCGCCGAGGAGCGCGCTTTTCTCGACGGGCCGGTCGAAGAGCTGTGCGGGATGTGCGACGAGTGGGAAATCACGCACGAACTCCACGACCTGCCGCAGCACGTGTGGCAGTTCCTCAAGGACCGGGGTTTTTTCGGCATGATCATTCCCAAGGCTTACGGCGGACTGGGCTTTTCGGCGCTGGCGCATTCCGAGGTGATCATGAAGCTCACCACGCGCAGCGGCACCGCTGCGATATCGGCAATGGTGCCGAACTCGCTCGGTCCCGCCGAGTTGCTGCTGCACTATGGCACGCAACAGCAAAAGGATTTCTACCTGCCCCGGCTCGCCAAGGGACTGGAGATTCCCTGCTTTGCGCTGACCAGCCCCGAGGCGGGTTCCGATGCCGGCGGCATTCCCGATTTCGGCATTGTCTGCCGCGGCGAGTGGGAAGGCAGGCAAGGCGTGCCGGGCATGCGCGTGACGTGGGAAAAGCGCTATATCACGCTGGGCCCGATCGCCACCCTGTTGGGCCTTGCGTTCCGCCTCTACGATCCCGAGCACATCCTGGGCGAGGCGGAAGATGTCGGCATCACGCTGGCGCTGATTCCGACCTCAACGCCCGGCGTGCATATCGGGCGCCGCCATATGCCGTTGAATGCGGCATTCATGAACGGCCCGAACTGGGGCAAGGACGTCTTCATCCCGATGGATTACATCATCGGCGGCGCCGATTATGTCGGGCAGGGCTGGAAAATGCTGATGAACTCGCTGGCTGCCGGGCGCTCGATTTCGCTGCCCGCCAACAGCGTGGGCATGGCCAAGCTGTGTGCGCTGACCACCGGGGCCTATGGCCATGTGCGCACCCAGTTCAAGATGCCGATCGGCCGCTTCGAGGGCGTGGAAGAGGCGATCGCACGCATCGGCGGCAATACCTACATCATGGACGCCGCGCGGGTGATGACCGCGGGGGCGGTCGACCTCGGCGAGAAACCTTCAGTGGTGTCGGCCATCGTCAAATATCACTTGACCGAACGCGCCCGCCAGGTGATCAACGATGCGATGGACGTGCACGGCGGCAAGGGCATCTGCATGGGCCCCGGCAACTATCTCGCGCTCGGCTACCAGCAGATGCCGATCGCGATCACGGTCGAGGGCGCGAACATCCTGACGCGCACCATGATCATCTTCGGCCAGGGCGCGATCCGCGGCCATCCGTACGTACTCAAGGAAATCGCCGCGACCCGGGAATCCGACCCGCGGAAGGCGCTGCGTGATTTTGACGCCGCGTTCTTCGGGCATATTGCTTTCGTCGTGGCCAACAAGGCGCGCGCGCTGTGGCTGGGGCTGACCCGGGCGCGTTTCGTGAGCGCACCGGGGGACGCGCATACCCGGCGCTATTATCAGCAACTGACGCGGTTCTCCAGCGCTTTCGCGCTGATGGCGGACGCGGCGATGCTGATGCTGGGCGGAACACTGAAGCGCCGCGAGCGACTGTCGGCGCGGCTGGGCGATATTCTGAGCCTGCTCTATCTCGCTTCCAGCGTGCTCAAGCGTTACGAAGACCAGGGCCGGCCGGCGGAGGACCTGCCGCTGCTGCACTGGGCGATGCGGGACGCGCTGCATAAAATCGAGGAGGCGTTTTTCGGCCTGTTCGAGAACCTGCCCAATCGCTTCATGGCATGGTTGCTGCGGGGCGTGATATTTCCCCTCATCCTGCCTTATGGCCGGGAGTTCAGTCCGCCGCGCGACGAGCTCGGCAGCCGGGTCGTCAATCTGCTGCTGGCGCCCAATCCGGCGCGCGAGCGCCTGACCGCCGGCATTTTTGTATCCCAGGACGAGAACGATCCCGTTGGCGTATTGGAAGCCGCACTGCGCGCCGTGATTGCGGCCGAAAGCGTGGAAGCGAAGATTCATGCGGCGCACAAGGCCGGCACGATTGCCGGAAGGTTTCCCGAAGAACTCGTCGGGCAGGCGCTCGAAAAAAAGGTGATCAGCCAGATTGAAGCCGAAACCCTGGAGCGCGCGCGGCTGTTGCGCCGCAAGGCCATCATGGTTGATGATTTTCCGCGGGATTTCGGCAAGACCGAAATTTATCAGACTACCCAGCCGGTGACCTTCGAGGCGTTGCGCGGTAACGTCAAGAGCTGATATTGCCGCCGGCCCGACTTGCGCTTTTGGTGAAACCAAGGCGCTGGCGAACCGGGTCTGCGACAATCTGCTCGAGGCGCAGCTTGAAGCTGAAGCGCGGGCGTTTGCGCGCTGAGCCAGGACGCGGGATTTTGCCGAGGGCGTGACGGCGTTTGTCGAGAAGCGGTCGCCGCGTTTTCGCGGCGAGTGATGTCGCGTCGTATTCTGCGATCCTGAAGTAATGCGGGGGAGGTGGCGTGTCGCTCAAAGGGAAAACGGTTTTCATCACCGGCGCGAGCCGCGGCATCGGCCGCGAGATTGCGCTCAGGTGCGCGCGCGATGGCGCCAATGTCGTGATCGCCGCCAAGACGGCCGAGCCGCATCCCACGCTTCCCGGCACCATACACAGCGTCGCGCAGGAAGTCGAAGCTGCCGGCGGCCAGGCGCTGCCGATCCGGCTCGACGTGCGCGATGAGGATGCCGTGCGGGAGGCCGCCAGCGAGGCGGCGGCGACTTTCGGCGGCATCGACATCCTGGTCAACAATGCGAGCGCGATCCTGATCGCCGGCGCGCTGGCGACGCCGATCAAGCGTTTCGATCTGATGTTCGGCGTCAACGTGCGGGGCACTTTTGTATGTTCTCAGGCATGCATCCCGTATCTGTTGAAAGCCGGGAACCCGCATATTCTCAATCTGGCGCCGCCGCTCAACATGGGCGCCCGCTGGTTCAAGGACCACGTCGCGTATACCATGGCGAAATACGGCATGAGCATGTGCACGCTCGGCATGGCGGCGGAATTCAAGCCGCAGGGCATCGCGGTAAACTCGTTGTGGCCGCGCACCACGATCGCCACGGCGGCGATCGAAGTGAACTTTCCCGAAGCGATACTGAAGGCGAGCCGCAAGCCCGTAATCATGGCCGATGCCGCGCATGTGATTTTCAACCGCGACAGCCGCGGCGCGACGGGGAATTTTTACATCGACGAAACGGTGCTGCGCGAGGAGGGTGTCATCGACTTCGAGCAATATGCCGTGAGCCCCGGAACAAGTCTGTATACCGACTTGTTTCTGGATTGAGAAAAGCCGTAAGCGGTGAGCGGTGAGCGGTGAGCGGTAAGCGGTGAGCGGTAAGCCGTAAGCCGTAAGCGGTAAGCAGTAAACAGTAAGCGGTAAGCGGGTAAGCCGTAAGCGGAAATCAGACACGCTTTGCCATTCACTGCTCACTGCTCACTGCTCACTGCTCACTGCTCACTGCTCACTGCTCACTG
>CAYIRZ010000110.1:0-8685 GCA_964365845.1 uncultured Streptomycetaceae bacterium | reverse complement strand
GGGCATCCCGACCGTCACGCTGACGCGGACGGATTTCGTCGGGGTCATGAAGAACGCCGTGGCAGGGCTCGGGCTCGCGCCCGACGCGGCGATGGTGACTTTCCCGATCGACATGTTCCTGCCGGGCAGCGATCTCGCGCCGTTGAAAGCGCGCAAGCGCGAGTTCTACAACGGGCTCATGCGCTGGCAGCCGGACTTTGCCCGGGCCGCGGGGGAGAACCCCATGCTCGCCGTCGAGGGCGCGAGTTACGAAGACGCGCTGGTGAAGGCCAACAACCTGCTCCTCACCAATCTGTGGGGCGACGGGTTGCCGCTGTGGCCGGCGACGCAAGAGCGCGTGGACTGGATTATCCGCGGCACGGTGCTGCCGCGCACGCATGTACTCGGCAAGTTTCCGCCGCGCGGCGGTGTCACTACCGTCGAGACCTGCGCCATCGCGCTCGCCATGGCGGGCGGCCGGCCGGAATACCTGCCGGTGCTGATCGCCGCGGTCGAGGCCTGCTTCGATCCAACGACGAATTTCGAGCAGCTGCAGGCGGCCTCGGGCGGCGCGTTTCCGGTCATCATCGTCAACGGGCCGATCGCGAAACAGATCCGCTTGAATTCGGGTTTCGGCTGCCTGGGGCCGGACCCGCAGCGTCCCGCCGGCGCCAGCATCGGCCGTGCGCTGCGCCTGCTGCAGCAGAACGTAGGCGGCGCGCTGCCGGGCATCGGCGCCATGGCCAATTATGGCGGCATGCGCACTACCAACGTGGTGTTCGCCGAGGACGAGGAAGGCCTGCCGCCAGGCTGGGCAGCGCACGCGACCGAACGCCACGGCTTTGCGCCGGACGCCAACGCGGTGTCGCTGGTGTTCGCCAACGGCATGACCAACATCCGCCGCCGCGGCGCGAAAATGGAAACGCCGGAGGAAGACACCGTGAACGGCCTGTGGCGCATCGCGGATTTCATGCGCACCCTCAACCTTGCCGGCCTCAGCGGCTGGGAGCAAGGCACGCCCGGCATCCTGATGTTTCCGCGCGTGGTGGCGCAGACCATGGCGGGCCTGGGCTGGACCAAAGCTTCGATACGCGAATTTTTGTGGGAGCACTCGAAGATCCCCATGGCGCAGATGAAGCGCGCCGGCGGCCCGGCGTGGATCGAGATCGACGCCAATCCGGTGACGCGCGCGAGCTTGAAGCTCGACCCCTGGCCCATCACGCTCAAGCCCGACAACATCGTGCTGATCGTGGCCGGAGGCTCGCACCCGACCAACAGCTACTGGCTGCAGGGCTACTCTCCGCGCGTGATCGGGCGCGAAATCCGCGTGCCGGAATCGTTCGACCGGCTGCTCGCCGATGCCGACCGCGATCTCGGCTGCGGCTCGGATGCCTGCATGATCTGAAAGCCGCCGATCGGGCTGCGCACCTTGCCTGATATTATTCGGCTACGGCGGCAGGGCCGGCGAGGTAGCCTTTCTGGACCGCCGTCTCGATTTCCACCGTCATGGTCCCCAAAAGCCGCGCTTCCTTTTCGGTGAGCCGTACGGCTTCGGCGGTGGTCCAATCGGCATAGATCAGCGCCACCGCGCGATCGTTGACGACCACCGGCAGCAGAACCAGCGAGCGAGCATCCCCCAGCGCATTCTTGTGCCACGAGGGTATGCGCGAGCGGATCTTCGCATCCTTGATGTCCTCGACATGCACCGGCTTTTTCGAGGACAGCGTCAGGTGGAACACGTCAGGTGCAAATCCGGTCTCGAAGAACAGTGAGGAGATTTCCCCGGCCGCGGGTTGGCCGAATCCCGCTCGCGCACTGTAGCGCCGCGCGGCCGGGTCGAGCACGAACGCGATCGCCCGGACGCAGCCGAGGCTTCCTATGAGCACCTCCAGCGCCATGTGCAACAGCACCGAAAACTGGCATTCCTGCGCCGAGTGCGTGATTTCGGCGACCCCCGCGGCAAGCCTCGCTTCGGCATCATGCGGTTTTCCCGTGGCTGCGGCGCCGGGCTTGTTGAAATACACCTCGGCCAATCCGTCCCAGCCGCCCTCGGTGCTGGCTTCCGTCTTGAGCGTCTCCAGCGTCGCCTGCGCGACGTCGACCTCGATGGCCACCATCGGCGCGTAGCGTTCGGCCGCGGACTTGGCCGCGGCGGTATCGCCGGCGGCCACTGCCCGCGCCAGCTCGCCCGAAAACGAGGCCATCGCCTGCAGCCAGCCGCCATGCGTCAACGGTTCCTCGCTGTCCGTGGGCTGGAACGGCTTGATCGCCTCGCACAAACGGCCGGGCAATCCCCAACGGCGGGCCGTTGCCTGGCCGAGCTCCGTGATGCTGATGCCGAGCACTGCCTCGGCGGCCGCGTCCACGGACAAGCCGTCCGCCGCCACCTTGTCCTCTATTTGCCGCCATTCGTCGCTGGCGTAGAACACGCACACGAGTTCGCCCAGGCGCGAAAGCAGCGCGCAGATCACCGCCTCCTCGCCCTCCTTGACGCCGGCCTGCTCGGTGAGCCGGCGTGCCACCAGCCCCGTCAGCATCACCTCGGCCAGCAGTTGCTTGGCCTGGTCGCGGTTGGCGCTCATGCCCTTGAAGCTGTCGAGCAGCCGCAGCCCCAGGGCGAGGTGGCCGATCGCGTCCTGGCCCAGCACCAGCACCGCCCGGCTCACCGTGGTGATGTTCCCGCCGAAAGGCGAGTACATCGCGGAATTGGCGAGACGCAGTACTTTTTGCGTGAGCGAAAAATCCGAGATCACGGACGACACGAGCTTTTCCAGATGTTCCGTCTGCGACTGCGTCGCGTTGACGATCTTCTGGATGGAATGCGAAAGCGTCGGGAAATCGCCGCGCTCGGCCATCCGCGCCCAGAGGGTATCGAGTATCCGTTCTTTCGCGGGGCTCACCGCGGTTCTCCGGGATGCGCCGGGTTGGCGCTGACCGCCGACCCAAAATCTTCGGCCCGCACCGGCCTGCCGATGTAGAAGCCCTGCACCATCGGACAACCCTTTTCGCGCAGGAGCTCAAGCTGGCGCTCTTCTTCCACGCCTTCGGCAACGACTTGCAACCCCAGTTCGCGCGCCAGCCCCAGCACCGCCGACACGATGATGAGGTCGTTCGGCGAGTGCAGCATGTCGCGCACGAACGAACGGTCGATCTTGAGCGATGACAGCGGGAAACGCTTGAGGTACGAGAGCGACGAGTAACCGGTGCCGAAATCGTCGATGGCGATATGAACGCCGAGCCGCCTGAGGGTGCCGAGCACCGCCAGGGCCTGCTCGGGACTGTGCATCAATACGCCCTCGGTGATTTCCAGTGTCAGGCGCGACGGCGTGAGGCTCGATTCGGCGAGAGCCTGGCGCACGTGATTCACGAAGTGGTCGTGACGGAATTGCCGCGGCGAGACATTCACCGACACCGACAGACCCTCGAGCCCTTCGCTGTCCCAACGCACGGCTTGCATGCATGCGGTGCGCAGCGCCCATTCTCCCAGCAGATTGATGAGACCGTTCGCCTCCGCAATCGGAATGAATTCCGTGGGCGGCACCGCCGCGCCCGCGACGTTCGGCCAGCGCATCAACGCCTCGGCGCCGATGACGGTGCCATCGGTCCGCGCGATCGGCTGGTAGTGCAACCGGAATTCGCCATTGCGCACCGCCTCGAACATGGCGCGCTCGAGCTCGAGGTGCCGCGAGCGTGTGGCGGCAAGGTTTTCGCTGAACAACTGCCAGCGGTTGCGGCCGAGATCCTTGGCCCGGTACAGCGCCATGTCGGCGCAACGCATCAGCGATTCCGCGGCCACCGCGTGTACCGGATGCAGCGCAAACCCCATGCTCATGCTCGCAAACAGCGTATGCCCGGCCACGAGAAACGGCAGTTGCATCGACTCGACGAGCCTTCTTGCGATGACATCCACTTGTTCGGGGGACGCGATTCCGGGCAGCACCAGCGCAAACTCGTCGCCGCCGATGCGCCCGACGGTGTCGTCACCGCGGAGCTGGGTCTTGATCCGCCCGGCCGCCTGCCTGAGCAGGGCATCTCCCACGGCGTGCCCGAGCGAGTCATTGATGCGCTTGAACCCGTCGAGGTCTACGACGGCAACCGCGAACCCGCCCCCGCTGCGTCGCGCTTGTGCGAGCACCTGCTCGATGCGCTCCGCCAGCAGCGCCCGATTGGGAACCCCCGTGAGGGGGTCGTGTGCCGCCGCGTGGATCAGATCGTCCTCGCGTTGTTTCACTTCGGTGATGTCGCAACCCGCGATGAGCACGCCGCCGGCGTTTTCATGACTGTCGCGGATGAGGCGCAATTCCATCCATGCGGTTTGCGTGACCAGCTTGATCATCCTCACGATCACCCGTTCCCGCGCGCCGGGAACGCTGCCCAGCCGCGTCAGCGCCTGTTCCAGTACCGCCGCGTCTTCGCCGTCCACGACATCGCGCAGGCGCAGGCCCGCCAGGTATTCGGGCGAACAGCCGAGCAGCAACGGCAGTCCCGCGGAAGCTTCGACGAAAACGCCGTCGGCGGAGAGTCGCGCGAAAAAGTCGAGCCCGTGATCGGCCAGCAGTCTCAGCCATTGGTTCGTCACGGCTTCGTTTTCCGCTACCAACTTATTGATTGTTACTACATTTGTCTGCATTTCTTGAAAACCCTTGCTGGTAAGGCCCATCGTTAAAGAGTAACGGCATCTGCCCGAAGACCTTGAGCATCAGACGCGAAGCGCCCGCGTGCCGGTCCTGCACATGTTCAACCACTATGAAAAGCACTAAAGAACGGGGTGAAAGGAACGCCATGCAAGTAACGTTTGATCCGGTTAGCATAGGGTTTCGACACGTTTATTATTACGGGATTACAAAGGAGGAGCGTGATGAAATCGGTCTCTTTCCGCTGGTTGATGTTTTTGGTGGCCGCACTCGTCGTGTTTTCCCCGGCGCACGCGCAATATCCGGCCAAACCGCTGCGGCTGATCGTGCCTTATCCGCCAGGCGGCGGCACCGACACCATCGCGCGCGTGGTCGCCCAGAAACTCTCGGAAGCGATCGGGCAGCAGGTGGTGGTGGACAACCGGCCGGGCGCGGGCGCCCCACGCGGCCATGAAATAGCGGCGAAAGCGCCGCCCCACGGCTACACCCTGTTATTGGCCACCATCGCCAACACCATCAGCGCGAGTCTCTACAGCAAGCTCAATTACGATCTCGTCAGGGACTTCGCGCCGGTCACGCTGCTCGCGACCACGCCGCACATTCTGGTCGTGCACCCCTCGCTGCCGGTGAAAACAGTCCGGGAGCTGATCGCGTTCGCCAAAGCCCGTCCCGGGCAGCTGACCTACTCCTCCTCGGGCAGCGGCACGCCGGCCCATCTTGCCGGAGAGCTCTTCGCCAGCCTGACGGGCGTGAACATGATCCACGTGCCGTATAAAGGCGGCGGCCCATCGGTGATTGCGCTGGTCGGCGGCGAGGTGTCGGTCGGATTCGCGACCATGCCGTCGGTGTTGGCCCACGTCAAGGCGGGGAAGTTGCGGGCGCTCGCCGTCACGACTGCGCAGCGCTCGCCCTCGATGCCGGACCTTCCCGCGCTCGGCGAGGCGGCCGTGCCGGGTTACGACGTGGGCTCGTGGTACGGCTTGCTGGTGCCGGCCGGCACGCCCAAAGAGATCATTGCCCGCCTGCACGCGGAGACGCTGAAGGTGCTCAAGCTTCCCGACACCAGGCAACGGCTCGATGCCGCCGGATTCGAAGTGCTCACCAGCACGCCCGAGGAATACGGCGCGTTCACGCGCAGCGAAATCGAAAAATGGGCCAAAGTGGTGAAAGCTTCGGGCGCGCGCGCGAACTGATGCGTATTGTTTTAGGGACTCTTAGCCATCAACATGGAGTGACTATGGCGCGTATCGAACCCTTGCCCCCGGAGACCACGCCGGAATTGAAAGACACCTTCGAGACCTACAGGAAATACCTGGGCTATGCGCCCAACAGCGTGCTCATCATGCAGCACCGGCCCAAGCTGGTGAAGGCGCTGGCCCAGATGGCGCAGGCGGTTTGGGACAAGGAAAGCGAGGTGAATCTCGGCTTCAAGCGCCTGGTGGCCTACATGGCGAGCCGCACCCATGGCTGTAATTACAGCATGGCGCATGCCGCCGAAGCGGCGCATCGCGTCGGCATGGACGATGCGAAACTGGAGGCGGTCACCGATTACCGCGCGAGCCCGCTCTTTACCGAAGCGGAACGCGTGGCGCTTGATTTCGCGGTGGCCGCGGCCTCACAGCCCAACGGCGTCACCGGTGAACTGCTGGCAAAAATGAAACAACACTGGACCGACGCGCAGATCGTCGAGATTGCCGGCGTGGTCGCCCTGAACGGATTCCTCAACCGCTGGAGCGATTCCCTCGCGGTGCCGCTCGAGCCGGAACCGATCGCGTTCGGCGAGAAACATCTGAAGCGGCACGGCTGGCGTGTCGGCAAGCACCGCTGAAGCCGGGCGGTGTCCCGGTTTCCGTGTCATATGGCCGCGCTTTAACCGCAGATCATTTTTTGGCGTACACCGAGACGCGGCCTTGCCGATCGAAACTCAGCACATCATACGGCTGGGGATTGGGGCCTTCCATTCCCGGCGATCCGGCCGGCATGCCCTGTACCGCCAACCCCGCGACCGGCGGTTTTTCCTTCAATAGCCGGGCGATCGCATCCACCGGCACATGCCCTTCGATCACATAACCCTGCAGCAGCGCCGTGTGACATCCCCTGAGGGCAGCGGGCACGTTGTGCTTGACCTTGATCGCCTCCATCTGGGCGTCCGACACGTCTTTTTTCTCGACCTTGAAACCATGATCTCGCAGGTAAACTACCCACTTGGAGCAGCACCCTCACGTGGGGCTTTCATAGACGGCGACGCTGATGCCGCGCCCCACCTGCTGCGCCAGGGCGGCAGCCGGCAATATCAACAACAATAGCGCAATGCCGGCGAACCACGTTTTCCAAAAGGGCTTGAAGCTCATAGGTTTCCTTCGCTGTCGGGGATTTGCCTTGCTGATTTACCCGTAGCCAATATACGTGGGTGGCCGCTGCCGGTCTTGATGTGGATCAAACAGCAAGCGCGCCCTACGCCTGCTGCACCCGGCCCGCCGGGAATCACGCCGGCTTGATTATTGGACGATCGTCCAATAATATGGCGGTCATGGCCAGACCGAACCTCGATCACGAACACCTGGGCGCGCTGCAGGACTACTACGCGCAGCAGCGCTTCCTGCCTTCCTACTCCAGAATCAGCGAGTTGCTGGGGTTCAGGGCGAAGAATGCGGCGTTCGCGCTGGTGGCGCGGCTGCGGCTCGCGGGCTATATCCGGCTGTTGCCGGACAAGCGCCTGCAGCCCACGCCGCGCTTTTTCGAGCGGCCGCTGGCGGAAAGCAAGGTCGCCGCCGGTTTCCCCAGTCCCGCCAGCGACGATCTGCAGGACAGCATTTCCATCGACGGGCATCTGGTGCGCCATCCGTCGCGCACGGTGCTGGTCACGGTCAAGGGCGAGTCGATGATAGGCGCCGGCATCCTGCCCGGCGACATGGCGGTGGTGGAAAAGCGGCACACCGCCAGCGCCGGCGACATCGTGGTGGCGATCGTCGACAACGAGTTCACCATCAAGCGTCTCGCGCGCGAGCGCGGCCGCTTCGTGTTGAAGCCGGAGAATCCGGCGTTTGAAGTGATACGGCCCGCGGAACTGGAAATTTTCGGCGTCGTCGTCGGCAGCGTCCGCAAGTACTAGTGTAGTGCTTGGCAATTGCTGCGACATATTATTCCCTCCCCCGGTGAGAGCGGGAAAACAGCCGCCTCCCCTCTCCCACGCGTGGGAGAGGGGAGTAAGGCTTGTTTTTGCGACAGGCTCTAGCCATGTGCGGCCGCTTCTCAGCCTCGGCAAAAGGCACGCAGACCCTCTACAGCGAGTATCTGGAGGTGGGTGGGACCGAGTTGCGCGACCACTACGACATCCGGCCCGCGACCCCGATCGCGGTGCTGCGCCAGCTTGCCGGGCACGGCCCCGAACTCACGGCGCTGAAATGGGGCCTGCTGCCGCACTGGGCCAAGGAACCCAAGCTCACCTACAGCACTTTCAATGCGCGCGCCGAGAGCGTCGAATCCAAGCCCACCTTCAGCCGGCCGTTCCGGCGCAGCCGCTGCCTGGTCCCGGCCGACGGCTGGTACGAATGGCAGCAAGTGGCGGGCAACAAAGTGAAATGGTGGCTGCACCGGCCCGACGGCGCGTCGTTCTCGTTCGCCGGCCTGTGGGACCGCTGGGAGCGCGAGGGCCAGGTGATCGAATCGTGCACTATCATCGTCGGCGAGTCGAACCAATCTCTGTCAAAGGTCCACGACCGCATGCCGGTCATCATTCATCCCAAGGACTACGCCTTCTGGCTCGATCCCGAAATCGACGTCGTGCCGCCGCTCAAGGCACTGCTGCAGCCGGCGCCCGACGAGTGGTTCGAAGCGCGCCGCGTGCGGAACGACAAGCATCCGCGCGACGATGATGCGACGCTGGTTGAGGAAATCGAGGCTTAGTTGCGCTTTCATGCCGGTGAAATATGGATTACGCTTGATCTGACTGTCGGAAACGGGCCGTTTATTAAGAGCCCCTAACATAATGAATTACGCGTTTCATTATGTTAGGGGCTCAGTAGTGTCCGGACGTTAGTCGAATAGATTCAACTGATTAGCCACAAGGGAC
>CAYIRZ010000109.1:0-8731 GCA_964365845.1 uncultured Streptomycetaceae bacterium | reverse complement strand
CGCGGGCGGTGCCGGCAACCTTGAAGTCCATGTCGCCGAGATGGTCCTCGTCGCCGAGAATGTCGGACAATACCGCAAAGCGGTTGCCTTCCTTGATCAGCCCCATCGCGATGCCCGCGACATGACCCTTCATCGGCACGCCGGCGTCCATCAGCGCCAGACAGCCGCCGCACACCGAGGCCATCGAGCTCGAGCCGTTGGACTCGGTGATTTCCGACACCACGCGCAGCGAGTAGGCGAATTCTTCGGGAGTCGGCAATACCGCCAGCAGCGAACGCTTGGCGAGCCGGCCATGGCCGATTTCCCGGCGCTTGGGCGAACCGACGCGTCCCGTTTCACCGGTGGCGTAAGGCGGCATGTTGTAGTGGAGCATGAAGCGCTCCCGATATCCGCCCTGCAGTGCGTCGATGATCTGCTCGTCGCGTGAGGTGCCGAGGGTCGCCACCACCAGCGCCTGGGTCTCGCCGCGGGTAAACAATGCCGAGCCATGCGCGCGCGGCAGCACCCCGGTGCGGATCGTGATCGGCCGCACGGTGCGGGTATCGCGGCCGTCGATGCGCGGTTCACCGTTCAGGATCTGCCCGCGCACAATCTTCGATTCCAGCGCAAAACAGATTTCCCTGACCGCATTGGCGTCCGGGCCGCCTTCCGCGCCGACGCCGACTTCGGTAAACACGCGCTTCCAGATATTGTCGATCGCTTCGGAACGGGGCTGCTTCTGTTTGAGCTGGAATGCCGCATTCAAATCGTTCTCGGCGAGGTCCGCGATGCGCGTAGCCAGCGCCTGGTCTTTCGCCGGGGGCTCCCAGTCCCACAGCGGGGCACCCACTTCGTCGACCATGTCATTGATGACATTGATCACCACCTGCATCTGCTCGTGGCCGTAAACCACGGCGCCGAGCATCACGTCTTCGGATAATTCCTGGGCTTCGGATTCGACCATCAGCACCGCCTGCTGAGTACCCGCCACGACCAGATTGAGTTTGGACGACTTGAGTTCGGTGGCAGTCGGATTCAGCACATATTGCCCTTCGATATGGCCGACGCGCGCCGCGCCGATCGGACCATTGAAGGGAATGCCCGAAATCGCCAGCGCCGCCGAAGTGCCGATCATCGCCAGGATGTCGGAATCAACTTCGTTGTTCGACGACATGACCGTCGCAACCACCTGCACTTCGTTGTAAAACCCGTCCGGAAACAACGGCCGGATCGGGCGGTCGATGAGGCGGGAGGTCAGGATTTCCTTTTCCGAAGGACGGCCTTCGCGCTTGAAAAAACCGCCCGGAATCTTGCCCGCTGCATAAGTGCGCTCCTGGTAATCCACCGTCAACGGCAGAAAGTCCTTTGCCGCGTCGGCTTTTTTCTTGCCTACCACCGTCACCAGCACCACCGTGTCTTCCATGCTGACCATCACCGCGCCGCTGGCCTGACGTGCGATCTCGCCCGTCTCCAGCGTCAGGCTATGGCGCCCATACATCAACGTTTTCTTTATATGATTCAAGATGTTATCCTTTTCCTGAAAACAAAAAGACCGCGCAATCGCGGTCTTCGGCTAATGCTTCATCATGCTCTGCGCGCGACAAGACGCTCATGCCGCAACCGCGCTGGGAAACAGATCTTTGGTTCGTGCTCCACACCACCCATGGCGGGGGCCAGTTACTTGCGCAACCCGAGCCGTTCAATCACTGCCTTGTATTGCAAGGTATTACTTTTTTTCAAATAATCCAATAGTTTACGACGACGACTCACCATCCGCAGCAGACCACGGCGGGAATGGTGATCCTTGACATGGGCCTTGAAGTGTTCGGTCAGATCGGTAATCCGCGCCGTCAACAAGGCGATCTGCACTTCCGGCGATCCGGTGTCGCCCTTGGCCCTCTGGTAATCATTGACCAGTTGGGCTTTCTGAGTGGTAGTGACCGACATTTTGCTTCTCCGACTGAAAATCCGGCTATTTTACTCTCTAACCCCACGTTTTCTCAAGTGATACTTGTTCGGCCCCTTCCGGGCCTCAAACCGCCAGCATTAAATCACAGTGCCTTGCGCTAACAGACGCCGCGCCACGATTCTGTGCGGCGCCTGGATTTCCACTACACCGAGAAAATCCTGCCCCGGGCCGTAAATGCGGGCCAAGCCCGCGGCCAATGTTTCAGGCCATTCTAATCCCTGGCCGGTGACAATTTGCCGCGCCTGGCCTGGGCCAAGATCGATACGCGGCAAAGCAGCCACCAGCACATCCACCGGCAGCAGCCGGGTTTCGCGGTCGGCCTCAGACAAGCGTTGGAGATCTTCGAGCGTAACCGCGCCTTGCTCCAGTTGGAATTTACCGACCGCGGTGCGCCTGAGTGCGGCGAGACACGCGCCGCACCCCAGCTCGCGGCCAATATCTTCGGCCAGTACCCGGATATACGTGCCCTTGCCGCACTCCACTCTTATCCTGAGTTCGTCACGGCCCAGGCCCACCAGATCAAGCGCGATGATGTTCACTGGCCGCGGCACGCGCGGCAACTCCTTGCCGGCACGCGCGTACTTGTAGAGCGGCTGGCCTTCGTGCTTCAGCGCGCTGTACATCGGCGGCGTCTGCATGATCCCGCCCCGAAAGCGGTGCAATACCGCTTCGACTTCCTCGCGCGTAGGACGGACATCGGAACTGGCGGTGACTTCGCCTTCCATATCCCCTGTAGTCGTGGTCATACCCAGCCTGACGGTCGCGGCATAGGCCTTGTCGCTGTTCAGCAGCAGGTGGGAGAACTTGGTGGCCTCGCCGAAACAAATGGGGAGCAACCCTCCCGCCATGGGATCGAGCGTGCCGGTATGCCCGGCTTTTACCGCATGCAGCAAATTTTTTGCCCTGGTCACCGCAGCCTGGGAGCTGATGCCCAGCGGTTTGTCGAGCAACAGCACGCCGTCGATCCGGCGCCGCGGCTGCTTGCGCTGTGCGGTCGCGGATTGAACGGTATCGTTCGTCACTTGTCGGTGGACCGGTCGGGATCGGTTGCGACAGCGGCATCGATCAGGCGCGACAGGCGCATGCCGCGTTCGACCGAGACGTCGTAATTGAAGTGAAGCTCGGGTACGGTGCGCAGCTTCAGGCGATGCGCCAGCTGGCTGCGCAGAAAACCCGCAGCATGCTGCAATGCGCCCGAGGTCTCCTCGATCTTATCCTCGTCGCCCAGCCGGGTAAAAAACACCTTGGCGTGAGAATAGTCCTGGGTGACTTCGACATCGGTGATAGTGATCATGCCGACCCGCGGATCCTTGAGTTCGAGCCGTATGATGCCGGACAGCTCGCGCTGGATCTGTTCGGCGATGCGCCGGCTGCGCGGATAATCTTTCGGCATGAAAATACGTGAGGCGCTGGAGGCGAGAGGCGTAAAATCCGGGACGTTACTCCTCACTCCTCGCGCCTTGCTCCTTAGAGTGTCCTGGCCACCTCGACGACCTCATAGGCCTCGAGCTGATCGCCGGCCTTGAGATCGTTGAAGTTTTTCAATGACAGGCCGCACTCGAAACCGGCCTTGACCTCGCGCACGTCATCCTTGAAACGCTTCAGCGAATCGAATTCGCCATCGTGAATGACGACGTTATCGCGTAATACGCGCACTTTGGCGTTGCGTTTGGCCACCCCATCGAGCACCATGCAGCCGGCCACCGTGCCGATTTTCGAAATGCGGTAGATTTCGCGTACTTCGACCAGCCCGACGATGCTTTCCTTTTTTTCCGGCGACAGCATGCCGGAGAGCGCCGCCTTGATCTCATCCACCGCATCGTAAATGATGTTGTAGTAGCGGATATCGACGCTGCTGCTTTCGGCCAGTTTGCGCGCCATGGCGTCGGCACGGACATTGAAGCCGATCACGACCGCCTTCGATGCCAGTGCCAGGTTGATATCGGATTCGGTGATGCCACCCACTGCGGCGTGGACAATATTGACCCTTACCTCGTTGGTCGAAAGCTTGGTCAGCGCGTGTGACAAGCCCTCGTACGAACCCTGCACGTCGGCTTTGATGATCAGCGACAGCGTCTTGGTTTCGCCCTCGCCCATCTGCTCGAACATGTTTTCGAGTTTGGCCGCCTGCTGCTTGGCAAGTTTGACGTCGCGGAACTTGCCTTGACGGAACAACGCGATCTCGCGCGCCTTGAGCTCGTCGCCCAGAACTTGTACTTCGGCTCCCGCAGCGGGAACATCCGACAGGCCGAGAATCTCCACCGGAATCGAAGGGCCGGCTTGCTCGATAATGTGTCCCGCTTCGTCCACCAGCGCCCGCACGCGCCCGAATACCGCTCCGGCGAGCAGCACATCGCCGCGCTTGAGCGTGCCGGATTGCACCAGGATCGTCGCGACCGGCCCCCGGCCCTTGTCGATCCGGGATTCGATCACGATGCCCTTGGCCGGGGCGTCCTTGGGTGCCTTCAGTTCCAGCACTTCAGCCTGCAGCAGAATGCTGTCGAGAAGTGCATCGATGCCCTTGCCGGTCTTGGCGGAGACTTCGACAAACATGGTGTCGCCGCCCCAATCTTCAGGCACCACTTCCTTGGAGGCCAGATCCTGCTTGACCCGGTCGGGGCTGGCCTCGGGTTTATCGATTTTGTTCAGCGCAACGACAATCGGCACCTTCGCCGCCTTGGCATGATGAATAGCCTCTATCGTCTGCGGCATCACGCCGTCGTCCGCGGCCACCACCAGGACCACGATGTCCGTCACCTTGGCGCCGCGCGCGCGCATCGCGGTGAATGCCTCGTGCCCGGGCGTATCGAGGAAAGTGATCATGCCCTTCGAGGTCTCGACGTGGTAAGCGCCGATATGCTGGGTAATGCCGCCGGCCTCGCCGCTTGCTACGCGTGTGCGACGAATGTGGTCCAGAAGCGATGTCTTGCCGTGATCTACGTGCCCCATGACGGTCACCACCGGCGCACGCGGCTCGAATTTGATCTCGGCGGGCGCCTGCTGATCTTCCGCGAGGAACGCATCGGGTTCGTCGAGTTTGGCACGCTTCGCGACATGCCCCATCTCTTCGACCACGATCATGGCCGATTCCTGATCAATTACCTGGTTGATCGTCACCATGGTGCCAAGTTTCATCAGCACCTTGATGACCTCGGCCGCTTTCACCGACATCTTGTGCGCCAGTTCACCGACCGTGATGGTCTCGGGCACCATGACCTCACGCACCACCGGCTCGGTGGGCGCCGCAAAAGCATGTTGCTGCTCGTTTTCCTCCTTGTGGGCGGCATGTCGCGCCTTGCGCTCACGCCATCCCAGGCCGCCGGTCGCGTCGCCGCGCGTCTTGATGCTACGCTTCTTGACGGTCTCATCCTTCCAGACGACTTGCTTGACCGGTTTCTTAACGCTCTTTTTCTCGGCTTTTTCCTCAGGCTTGACCTCGGGTTTGTGCAGCGTGCCCTCGACATGAGCCGCAGCCTCGGCAGCCGTTGCGACCGGCTTTGCCTGCTCGGCGGGCTTGGCTTCGGCGACCGGCGCCGGCGCTTCGGCCTCGACCTGAGCCTTTTTACGCCGATCCTGCTTCTCCTGGGCGTCTTCGGTCTGGCGCGCGGTGAGTTCGGCCTGCGACTTGGCCTCCGCCTTGCGCAAAGCAATTTGTTCAGCGTCGAGAACGGGCTTGGACTCGGCGGCGGCAGGCGGCGCCTCCGCCTCGAGCGCATCGCGCTTCACCAGCACGCGCTTCTTGCGCACCTCAACCTGAATGGTGCGCGACTTGCCGGTGCTGTCCGATTTTTTGATCTCGGTGGTCTGCTTGCGCGTAAGGGTAATCTTCTGCTTGGCCTCCTTGCCGCCATGCACCTCGCGCAAATAATCCAGCAGTTGAGTCTTGTCCTTTTCGGTCAGCGACGTGTCGGCGGTCAGCGCCTTCTTGACGCCAGCGGCCTGCAACTGCTCCATGAGCAGCGCCGGGGGCAGCCCCAATTCCTTGGCAAATTGTGTGACGTTGATTTGCGCCATTTATCTTTTCTTAAGCGTTAGTCTCGGCAAACCACGGCGCGCGCGCAGCCATGATCAACTGTTTGGCGCGCTCCGTATCGAGGTCGGTGAGTTCCAGCAGATCGTCGGTGGCGAAATCAGCGAGCTCTTCCTGAGTAGCGATACCCTTGGAAGCCAGCAGGCGTGCGGTCTCGCTGTCCATTCCTTCAACCTTCATCAGGTCTTCAACGTCGTGTTCCACCTTCTCTTCACTCACGATCGCTTGCGTAAGCAGCGCATTGCGTGCCCGGCTGCGTAATTCATTGACCGTGGTCTCGTCGAAGGACTCGATCTCGAGCATTTCGCTGATCGGGACGTAGGCCACCTCCTCCAGCGTCGAGAAACCTTCCCGCACCAGAATGTCGGAAACTTCCTCGTCGACATCGAGTTTTTCCATGAATATCGCGCGGGTGTGCGCCGACTCCTCATCGCTCTTCTTCTTCGATTCCTCGACTGTCATGAGGTTGAGTTCCCAGCCGGTCAGCTCACTGGCAAGCCTCACGTTCTGGCCGCTGCGTCCGATCGCCTGCGCGAGATTTTCCTCGTCGACGACGATGTCCATGCTGTGCTTTTCTTCGTCGACCACGATGCCGCTCACTTCGGCCGGCGCCAGTGCATTGATCACGAACTGGGCGGGATCCGGATTCCACAGAATGATATCGACGCGCTCGCCGGCAAGCTCGGAAGTCACGGCCTGCACGCGCGAACCGCGCATGCCGACGCAAGTGCCGATGGGATCGATGCGCGGGTCGTTCGATTTCACCGCGATCTTGGCGCGGGAGCCGGCGTCACGTGCGGCCGCCTTGATTTCGAGCAGGCCGTCCTCGAGTTCCGGCACTTCCAGCTCGAAAAGCTTGACCAGGAATTCCGGGGCGGTGCGCGACAGGATCAACTGCGGCCCGCGGCTCGTGCGGTCGATTTTCCACATGTAGGCGCGCGCGCGGTCCCCGATGCGCAGATTCTCTTTCGGAATCATCTGATCGCGCGGCAGCAGCGCTTCGAGACGACCCGATTCGATGATCGCGTTACCGCGCTCCATGCGCTTGATCACGCCAGTCACCAGATGCTCTTCGCGCTGCAGAAAATCGTTGAGGATCTGCTCGCGCTCCGCGTCGCGGATTTTCTGCAGGATGACCTGCTTGGCGGTCTGCGCACCGATGCGGCCGACTTCCAGACCGGGAAGCGGCTCTTCGATATATTCGCCAACCTGGTATTGGGGATCGATCTCCTGGGCTTCGTGGAGTTTGTACTGGCGCGATGGAACCTCGATTTCCTGGTCATTCACCACCTGCCAGCGGCGGAAAAAGGAAAACTCACCGGTGGCACGGTCGACGGACGCGCGCACTTCCACGTCTTCATTGAAGCGTTTTTTTGCGGCGGAAGCCAAAGCAAGCTCCAGCGCGCCGAACACAATTTCTTTGTCGACGTTTTTCTCACGCCCCAACGCATCCACGAGTAACAGAATTTCGCGGCTCATCTCGACCTCCTGCTAAATTGCGGGAACCAGCCGTGCTTTTTCCAGGTTGCTCAAATCGAGCGACAGCACTTTGCCGTCAACCTCGAGTTGCACCTTGCCCGCGCTGGTTTCCTGCAATACACCCACAAAATTTCTTTGTCCGTCCACCGGAATACGCAATTTAATACGCGCCTTTTGCCCGGTAAAACGCACAAAATCCCGTTCTTTCTTCAACAGCCTGTCCAGCCCTGGCGATGATACTTCCAGGCGGTCGTAATTAATGTTCTCAACCGTCAGCCACCGCGTCAGATGCTGGCTGACTGCCGCGCAATCATCGACATTGATCCCGCCAGGCTTGTCTATAAATACACGTAAAAACAAACCCTTACCTGATATTTCCAGGTCCACCAGCTCGTAACCGAGCCCCGCCAGCGTCGTTTCCAACAATGCCTGTAAATCCATTGCAAATCAGCGCCACAAACAAAAAATGGGCGAACCGCCCATCTTTTTTTTAACAGAGGCGGGAGTTTAACAAAAATTGCGCTGGAATCCAATAGCCAGGGCCGCTTTCCCGTCAAAACCAGCTTAAAAAAACCTTTCCGCTTAAGGCAGTTAGCGCCACGATCCGGGCACAGGGGAACCGAAGGCAATAAAAATGCCCGACCTCATCGAGGGCGGGCTTTTCGTTGCGTGGGTGCGTGACGATGTCCTACTTTGGCCTTGCCTATGTGACGCGTGTCCCCTGACGATGTCCTACTTTGGCTCCGGCCGCCGCTTCGCCGCTTAACTTCTTCAAAGTTAGCCTACGCCGCAACAAGCCGATCAATAGGAACGCGCTGCCGCGCGATTTGAATAGTGTCGGCGTGTTGTCGTTCCGAAAGTAGGATATCTCTCAAGGAACCATAAAAAACAAAAGCCCCGCCTCGATTTGAGGTGGGGCTTTTGTTTTTGTGGGTGCCTGACGATGTCCTACTTTCGCACGGGTAATCCGCACTATCATCGGCGCTAAGTCGTTTCACGGTCCTGTTCGGAATGGGAAGGAGTGGTTCCAACTCGCTATGGTCGTCAGACGTAACTTGTCGGTTTCCAGCTGTCAGCCATAGGCATTCAGCTAAAAACCCAAACCGGAAGAAGTAAAGTAGATCTTGATTGTATCTTGACAAACCTGATTCACCTGAGCTTTGACACTCAAAGTTATAGGATCAAGCCGCACGGTCAATTAGTATCGGTTAGCTTAAGGCATTACTGCCCTTACACACCCGACCTATCAACGTCGTAGTCTTCGACGAACCTTT
>CAYIRZ010000108.1:0-8735 GCA_964365845.1 uncultured Streptomycetaceae bacterium | reverse complement strand
CCGGTGGGCCTGGGCATCATGGGTTTCCAGGATTGCCTGCACCTGCTGCGCATTCCCTACGGTTCGCCGGTGGCGGTCGAGTTTTCCGACCGCTCGATGGAAAGCATCGCCTATACCGCCTATTCGGCTTCGGCCGACCTGGCCGAAGAACGCGGACCGTACTCGACGTTCCGGGGCTCGCTGTGGGACCGCGGCATTCTGCCGATCGAGACGCTGAAAACGCTCGCCGAGGAGCGCGGCGGCTACGTCGAGTGCGACATGTCGGCCACGCTCGAATGGAACGCGCTGAGGAAACGCATCCAGCAAGTCGGCATGAGAAATTCCAACTGCTTGGCGATTGCGCCCACCGCAACGATTGCCAATATCACGGGGCTGTCGCAGTGCATCGAGCCCACGTACCAGAATCTGTACGTGAAATCGAACCTGTCGGGCGAGTTCACGGTGGTCAACGAGTTCCTGGTGCGCGATCTGAAGAACCTCAATCTGTGGGACGAGGTGATGATCGCGGACCTCAAGTACTTCGATGGTTCGCTCGCCAAGATCGATCGCATTCCGCAGGATGTCCGCAATCTCTACGCCACGGCGTTCGAGATCGAGCCCAAGTGGCTGGTCGAGTGCGCGGCGCGGCGCCAGAAGTGGGTCGACCAGTCGCAGTCGCTCAACATTTATATGGCGGGCGCCTCGGGCAAGCGGCTCGATGACACCTACAAGCTGGCGTGGCTGCGCGGGCTCAAGACGACCTACTACCTGCGCACTTTGGGCGCGACCTCGGCCGAGAAGTCCACGGGCAAGGCCGGGCAGCTTAACGCCGTGCCGGCCGATGGCGGCATGATGGCGGCGGGAAGCGAAGCCGGGCAGCCGAAGGTGTGTTCGATTCTCGACCCCGAATGCGAGGCGTGCCAGTGACGGGTATGTTCAATATGAGGAGGGATGTGTTGACGAGCAAGCTTTACCTGATTCCCACCGATAACACCGATAAAGGGAAACAATTCCTGTCCACCAAAAAAAGCGATAAAGGAGAGTGACGATGTTGCAATTCGAGGAACAAACGACGCCCGGGGCCGGCCCGGGTCTGGCGCTGCAGTCCGCAAGCGGGGCGGGGCGGGCGCCTGCCGGCGCCGCGGTCTCCGCAGGCGCGGATGCAGACGCCAAATTCAGGCGTATTTCAGTCGATGACAAGCGCATCATCAACGGCCAGACCGACGTCAACCAGCTGGTGCCGTTCAAGTACAAATGGGCGTGGGAAAAATATCTTTCCGCCTGCGCCAATCACTGGATGCCGCAGGAAATCCAGATGAGCCGCGATATCGCCCTGTGGAAAGACCCCGACGGGCTGAGCGACGACGAGCGCCGCCTCATCAAGCGCAATCTCGGCTTTTTCGTCACGGCCGATTCGCTGGCGGCGAACAACATCGTGCTCGGCACCTACCGCCATATCACCGCGCCGGAGTGCCGCCAGTATCTGCTGCGCCAGGCGTTCGAAGAGGCGATCCACACCCACGCCTACCAGTACATCGTCGAGAGCCTCGGCCTTGACGAAGGCGAGGTGTTCAACGCTTATCACGAGATCGCGTCGATCCGCGACAAGGATGAGTTCCTGATCCCGTTCATCGACACTTTGACCAACCCGGCGTTCAAAACCGGCACGCCGGAGAACGACCAGAAGCTGCTCAGGAGCCTGATCGTGTTCGCGTGCATCATGGAAGGGCTGTTTTTCTATGTTGGCTTCGCGCAGATACTGGCGCTGGGACGGCAGAACAAGATGACGGGCGCCGCCGAGCAATACCAGTACATCCTGCGCGACGAGTCGATGCACTGCAATTTCGGCATTGATCTCATCAACCAGATCAAAATGGAAAACCCGCATTTGTGGACCTCGGAGTTCCGGGAAGAAATCCGCGGGCTGATGCTGAAGGGGGTGGAGCTCGAGTACCGTTATGCCGAAGACACCATGCCGCGCGGCGTGCTGGGGCTCAACGCCGCGATGTTCAAGGAATACCTGCGTTACATTGCCAACCGCCGCTGCCAGCAGATCGGCATCGACATGCCGTACGAGGGCGCGACCAATCCGTTCCCGTGGATGGCGGAAATGATCGACCTCAAGAAGGAGAAGAACTTCTTTGAAACGCGTGTAACCGAGTATCAAACAGGAGGGGCTCTGAGCTGGGATTGACTACCATCGATCATAAGGCTGCCGCAACCCGAGCATTGAACATCAGAGTGGGAGGTGCGCTAAATTGGGACTGAGCCTGAAGAACCGACGTTACCGGAGCCGCAGACCGGGCATGCATACCGTCACTGAATGTCGTGCCGAGGACAACTACACGTTGTGGTTGCGTTTTGACGATGGCCTTGAGGGCCATGTTTATCTCGGCGATCTGGTGGCGACCAAGATGTTCCGGGCGCTTTCCAACGAGGAGAGCTTTTACCGGGTCGCCATCGACCCGGTATCGAATACGGTGATCTGGGAAGGCGGGATGAATCTGGATCCGGACGTTTTATACCGCGATCTGGTGAGCAAAGCCGTAGCGGCTTTGCATTGAGAACTGCGGCAACGCCCGTATCAGCGCCCGGCGCAGGCCGGACGCAAAACGGGCTGTGCGGCGGTCGGCAGCCGCGGCTGGTTCAACCCGGCTGCCGTGGATGAGTCGCTGCACTTTTTGGTGCGGTGCCTTTGGCAACTTTCTGATGGAGGCTTAAATGGCAAAAGCCAAGAAAAGAAGCACAAAGAAGAAAGCAGCTAAGAAAGCTGTGAAGAAAAAGAAGGTAGTTGCAAAGAAGGCAACCAAGAAAAAATCGGCTGCACGCAAGGCCGTAAGCCGGAAAGCAGCGAAAAAAAAGCCGGCTAAAAAGCCGGCTAAAAAGAAAAAAGCAGTCAACAAAAAGCCTGCTGCCAAGAAAAAAGCGGCGTCCAGACCTGCGGCAAAATCTGCCGTGCCGGCTCCAGCTCAAACTCTGGCTCCGGCACCTCTGGCGCCCCGGCCGGTCGCAATTCCGGGTGCGTGGCCTTTTCCGATGGGGAACAGGCCCTAACTTCCACCATGCCTGCGGTCCGACTGACTCCGGGAGGAGCCATGGGCCGCGGGCGTTGGATTTTTAACCGGTCGGCAGCAGACCGCCAAAGATACAGAATCTCACCCTGCCGGGCAAGAAGATTAGGCTTTGCGATCCGCTCAGGCGTTTCATAATGTAGAATACTTTTATAATCAATAGCTTGCGGAGGAGGTGTTATGAGAGTGCCCCTTTTTTTAGCCATGGTGATGAGTGTCGTCACGGCATCGGCTGTCGCAGAGACGGTGGCGCCGGGGATCGTGGTTCATTCCACCAAGGGCCAGTTCGACGAGGTGAAAGAGCGGGTGGTGATGGCCATCGAGAATCGCGGGATGGTGCTCAACTACACCGCGCACGTCGGCGATATGCTCGAGCGCACCGGCAAGGATCTGGGACGCGAGCGCCGGATTTATACTCGCGCCGAGGTGATCGAGTTCTGCAGCGCGGCGCTTTCCCGCGATACGATGGAAGCCGATGTGCGCAACATCGTGTCCTGTCCCTACACCATCGCAATTTATGCGCTGCCCAAAGAGCCTGGCAAAGTGCGCGTATCCTATCGCAAGCCGGCAGCGATCGGCTCCGCCCAGTCGATCAAGGCGCTCCGCGCGGTCGAGACACTGCTCCAGGACATCGTACGCGAAGCGCTCAAGTAAGAGCGATGGAACGCAAGAGAGTCAGCGCGAGCAACATCCGCGCCGTCGGCTACGACGCACGTGGCCGCGTGCTCGAGGTCGAA
Source organism: uncultured Streptomycetaceae bacterium (assembly GCA_964365845.1). GTDB lineage: Bacteria > Pseudomonadota > Gammaproteobacteria > Burkholderiales > SG8-41 > CAKKQX01. Next base: position 4,948 of record CAYIRZ010000108.1, on the reverse strand, counting down.
TTCAGCGGCACTCTTCCTGGCCGGCGGGCTGCAGCGGGCGGGCGACAAAGCCCAGGCGCTGGGGCGCGTCAGTCGACCTGATCGGCTCGATCTTGATGCTGTCGTCGTGAAACTTGAGCCACAGCGGCGCCGGAAGCTGCTGCTGCAGCAGTTCCAGCACCCCGATCAGCACGTTGTCGTCGAGCGGATTGCCGTTGATGTCAATCAGGTACGGGAAAAGCCGGCCGAGATCGTGGTCATCGACCAGCCCCGTGCCGTGCTCGGTTTGCAGCAATAGCGTTCCCTCTTGATCGAGCCAGCCGCCCCTGACGATGGCGACAGCCTTGCCGGTATGGCATTCGAGCTCGAGCGGAGTGCCGTTGGCACTGACGACGCGGTAGACGAGCGGCGTGTAATCGAGAGTGACGAAAACACGTTGCGGCCCGTTCTGGAAAAACCAGCGGCCCTCATCGTCGCGCTCGTAGTTGCGGCCGATGAAGGCGCTGACCCCGGGATTCGAGACGCGCTCGCCCTTGATGCGCCAGGTGCCGCGCCGGTCGAGCGACAGCCAGCCGAAGACCGCCGGCACATCGGGCCACTTGGCCATTCCGCGTAATACAATCTCGTCCACGGCTGCTATCTCAGGTGAAGCCGGCGGTCATGCGCCGCTTCCCGCAAACGGGCCTGCGGCTAACGAGTCCGCGGCGCGCCGGCACATCGGGCCACTTGGCCATCCCGCGTAGGACAATTTCATCCATGAGAAAGCAGTAAGCGGTAAGCGGTAAGCAGTAAGGGCGCAACGAATAGAGATGACACGCGAATTACGGACTGGTTTAATCCGCTCACCGCTCACCGCTCACCGCTCACCGCTCACTATTGCTCTTCCGCTTGCACGGTCTTGGCATGCTGGGCGACGAGATCCTTCTGCACGCTGGGCGGCACCGGGTCGTAGTGGGAAAGCTCGATGGAGAACGAACCCTGTCCTGCCGTCACCGATTTCAAACGCGCCTGGTAATTGTCGAGTTCCGAGAGAGGCACCAGCCCTTTGATCGCCATGGTGCCGGGGGCAAGCGTGTCGGTGCCGTTGATCTGGCCGCGCCTGGAGGAAATGTCGCCGGCGATATCGCCCACATTGGCATCAGGCGCGGTGATTTCGATGTTGACGATGGGCTCGAGCATGATGGGCCGTGCTTTGCCGATGGCGTCCATGAAGGCGCGTTTTCCCGCGGCGATGAAGGCCACTTCCTTGGAATCCACCGGATGGTACTTGCCGTCGTAGACGATGACGCGGATATCCTGCATCGGGTAACCGGCAAGAGGGCCTGCTTCGAGCACCTGGCGCACGCCTTTTTCGACCGCGGGGATGTATTGATTCGGGATGACGCCGCCTTTGACTTCGTCGACGAACTCGAAACCCGCGCCGCGCTGCAGCGCTTCCACCCGCAGGAACACTTCGCCGAACTGGCCGGCGCCGCCGGTCTGTTTCTTGTGGCGGTGATGGCCCTCGGCCCTGGCGGTGATGGTTTCCCGGTAGGGGATGCGCGGCGGCCGGGTCGAAACCTCGGCGTGATACTGGTTCGTCATCTTGTCGAGGATGTAGCGCATGTGCAGTTCGCCCAGCCCGCTGATCACAGTCTGGTTGGCCGCATTGTGCTCGACCCGGAAAGTCGGGTCCTCGGCGGCGATTTTGTGCAGGGCATCGGAGATGCGCTGCTCTTCGCCGCGCCGTTTGGGCTCGATCGCAAGGCTGTGCATGGGCATCGGGAATTCGAGCGGCGCGAGGTGGATATGATCCTCATCATGGGAATCGTGCAGCACGGCGTCGAAGTGGATGTCCTCGACCTTGGATACCGCGCCGATATCTCCCGGCACCAGCGCGTCGGTCTCGACCAGATCCTTGCCCTGCAGCAGATAAGGATGGGTGACCTTGAACGGCTTGCGGCCGTCGCCGATGAAGAGCTGGGTGTCGCGGGTGATCGTGCCCTGGTGCACGCGGAAGGCGCCGACCTTGCCGACGAAGGGGTCTATCGTGATCTTGAAGACGTGGGCGAGCACATGCTTCCGGGGGTCGGGCTCGGCATTGATCGGTTTCGCCGCGTCGCCTTCGCCTTTCAGGAATTGCGGCGGGTTGCCTTCCGTCGGGTTAGGCATGAGCTTGACGAAGACGTCGAGCAATTCAGCCACGCCCGCGCCGTTGCGCGCCGAAACGAAGCACACCGGCACCAAGTGCCCCTCGCGCAGCGCTTTTTCGAAGGGCGCATGCAGTTGCTCCGGATTGATTTCGCCCTGCTCCAGATATTTGGCCATCAGCGCCTCGTCGACTTCGACCACTTGGTCGACCAGCGCCTGGTGGGCCTCCGCCACCGAGGAAAAGTCCGACTCTCCGGACGGGTTGAAAAAACAGTCCACCACCCGTTTGCCGCCGTTGGCCGGCAGGTTGATCGGCAGACACTCCTTGCCGAAAACCGCCTGAATTCGGCCCAGCAACTGCGGCAGGTCGATGTTCTCGGCGTCGATTTTGTTGACGACGATCATGCGGCACAGGCCGCGTTTCGCCGCCCATTGCATCATGCGCGAGGTGATCATTTCGATGCCGTTCTGGGCGTTGATTACCACCACCGCGGTTTCGACCGCCGGCAGGGCGCCGATGGCGCGGCCGATGAAATCGGGCAGTCCCGGCGTATCGATCAGATGAATTCGGGTATCGCCGTGGACGAGATGGACGACGGCTGCGTTGAGCGAGTGCTGGTAGGTCTTTTCCAGCGGGTCGAAGTCGCAGACCGTGGAGCCTTTCTCGACGCTGCCCATGCTGCTGACCGCGCCGGTCCGGTGCAGCAAGGCTTCCGCCAGCGTCGTTTTTCCGGCGGCGCCGTGACCAACGAGCGCAAGGGTACGGATAGCTTCAGGAGCGAATTTCGGCATGGCGACTTCCTTCTGGATGTTGAATCGAGTATAAACGCCGCTTTGTTGCCCTTTCAAGCAATGTGATCGTTATTGGGAATCGCTGGAATGTTACGAGCGGGCGTTGCAGGCATGGCAGGCACGGAATGGGGCTGAAGACACGGCCTGATCGCAGGAAATTACGTTAGTATTTGATTATAAACAATAATTAATAAAATATGGCGGATAGAGCCGGCCTCGATCCGTTTTTGTCAAAAAAACCCGTTGGCGCACCAAGCGGATTTTTCATTTTATATTAAACAGCTTACGGCATTCTGTTAAACATTGACAAAAGCTTGAAAAAACAAGATAATATGAACATATGGTGCAGCGCGCCATTTCTGTTGTTCACAAATAGTCTTCGAATTAGTGCGAAATGTCTCAAAGTTGTTGCCAGCACTAGTTTGAACCACTAGAATTAGCCCAGTTTTTCTTCCGGCCTACTACCCATGGTAGTTTCAGGCCGATTTCGTAGCAGGGACCGAGTTACCGTAGCGAGGTAACATCTTGCCGGGTATGTACCGGCGGTTTGAGAAAGGAGGTTTTGCAATGTCGGCAAAATCGATTCCCAACCTGTATCAGGGACTGAACCCCGCCCGGCTAGCGCAAGGGGTACGCAGTGCAGTGTCCGTCCTGGTTTTGCTCGCCAGCATAACGGCCTTGCTGCTCATCCTCAATAACCAGTATGGCGCCCATTTTCCGGGCAACTCCTATACCCGTATCCTGTCCTGGGATGCAATGAAGCTGGACCCGGCGGCGGCCGATAATGATACGGCCCATAGCGGAAGGGTGGAGAACGGAAATTACCGCGTCCTGGCCGAGTTCCTGGCCAAGAGATACAAGGTCTCGCAGGACGTCACGCTCGATCTGGTCAGTATCGCGCATGCCGCGGGCCACCAGCTCGGCCTGGATCCACTGCTCATCATCGCGGTGATCTCGGTCGAGTCGCGCTTCAATCCCATCGCCGAGAGCGTTGCCGGCGCCAAGGGCCTGATGCAGATCATTCCCAAATATCACACCGAGAAATTCGAAGCGCTGGGTGGCGTATCCGAGGTGTTCGATCCCGAAACCAATATTCTGGTCGGAGCGCAGATCCTGAAGGAATATCTCGCCCGTACCGGCAACCTGAGCATGGCGCTGCAGATGTATGCCGGCGCGCTCAACGACGATCAGGACGTCTATACCAACAAGGTCATGAACGAAAAGCAGCGTCTGCAGCAGATCGCCGGGCGTGCCGTGCGAGCCAAAGCCACTGTCCTGAACCACCCGGCATCCCGGTCTTCTCCGCTGTAGGCTGCCGCGCCTGCGGCGCCGGGCGAAAATTCCTAGCGCCCGGCAACTCGGTGAAGTAATCGCTAACTTACGCGATACCCCGACCGTCGACACTACTCTTCAACTAATCACCAATCACCAGTCACGGTCTTATAGTTTGTGGGCGCCTATCATCAGGCGCTTGAAGACGGTATATCTTTCTCCCACGCCATCCGCCGTGGGTTCACGCTTCACGGTGATCCAGACCTCGTCCGGAAACCCCCCGGCAAGCTCGGCGGTATAGGCGCATTCATCCTCGGCCGCCTCGAGTGCCGCCTCGATCGACGGGGCACCGAGATCGTCGAGGAGATGCCGGGTGAGCCGTGCCCTGATCTCGTCATAGGCGGCGGGATCGAGGTCGACAACCTCGGCGATGGTGCAGCGGCCATGCGATTTGACCGCGATAAAGGTCGTGTCGCAATGGCAGGGCGCGCGCCGGTGGCCGCTGGCCAGGTCGCAGACCGCATAGCCGCCCGAAACCACCCATTCGCCGTCCCCGGCCGCGCCGCCTTCCTGGGCATAGATACGGGCATCGGAGTCGTCGAGCCGCACGGCTTTGAGAAATTTCATGATTTAGCAGCCTGTCGGACTTGGCCCCATTCGCCGGAACGCATAGCGTTAACGGCTCGCTGTTGATCGATGCTTCGGCGACAGGCTGCTTAAAAAAGAAGCTTTACGTGTCGAAACCCTATGCTAACCGGATCAAACGTCACTTGCA
>CAYIRZ010000107.1:0-8744 GCA_964365845.1 uncultured Streptomycetaceae bacterium | reverse complement strand
AATCCCGATAATCCCGATAATCCTGTAAATCCTGTCAATTTGCATTTTCATCGGCGTCCATCGGCGTTCATCGGCGGTTACATCGGTCTTGGTCTTTTTGAAACGCGCTCTAAGGCTGGCCCTTGCGTGTATCGAGCTCGGCGATTCGCCGTTCCTTGGCTGCGACGAGTTGTTCGAGCTCGGTTACCCGTTTTTCCAGTTCGCCGCTCAGACGTTCCTGCTGCGACAGCTTCCAGTTTTTTCGCACTGCTGCCGCCGTGGATAGAAGCGCGGCGATCAATGCGCCCAGAATCAGCGTCGCAACGAGGACCAGCGCCAAGGAGCTTTCGAACCGCCAGACAATGAAGGTTACAACCACCGGTGCGGCATTCTGCAATGCGAAAGCGATAGCGAGGGCGGCGATCGCCATGGAGAAGATCAGGCGCAGGGTCATTGGGACCATCCTTTTGTGCCAGGCACAAAAATGCGGTTGGATTTCCGAACGCCATTATAGAATGGATCGGATACCGGAAGGGCGGCATCATGCCCGCGGCGGGGCGGGCCGGAGCGGGCAGAATTTCGCGTCGAAGGCGGGGTCGTCGATCCACTGGTAGATCGCGTCCAGCGCCTGGTCCTCGGTGCGGAAGAAGTGCCGGGCGCCGATTTCGGCATGGAGTCCGGTGTTTTCCATCACCTGCAGCACCTGCATTTTCAGGCCGCTGAAAACCATGGTGACGCCGTTTTCCCGCAGTCGCTGGACCAGGTGGCGGACTACTTCCTCGCCCGAACCGTCGATTTCGTTGATTGCGTCGCCTACCACCAGGATGTACTTGGCCCTGGGATTGCGCGCCGCTTCTTCCAGGATCGCGTCCTCGAAGTAAGGGACGTTCGCAAAATACAGGGAGCCGTCGAAACGGATGACGATGATGTGCTCGCTGGTTTTCAGGTTGTGCACCATGGCGTCGCGCAGCGTGCCATCGGGATGGCGGCCGAGGATCGCCACCCGCGGACGCATGGTGCGGTACAGGTAGAGCACGATCGCGAGTCCCGCGCCTACCAGGATGCCGGTGTCGAGGTGCGGCGCGAATCCCAGCGTGGCGAGGAAGGTGATCGCCGCGGCCATGCCGTCGTGCCGGTGGGCTTTCCAGGCGTGCTTGATCGCCTCGAAATTGACGAGGTTGATCACCGCCATCATGATGACCGCGGCCAGCGTCGCCTGGGGCAGGTGATACAGCAGCGGCGTGAACAGCAGCAGCGTCACCAGCACGATGGCGCCGGTGATCACCGACGACATGCCGGTTGCCGCGCCGGCGCTCAGGTTTACCGCCGAACGCGAAAATGAGCCGCTGACCGGAAATGACTGGCTCAGGCTGCCGACGATGTTGGCCAGTCCCTGGCCGATCAGCTCCTGGTTGGGATCGATGCGCTGCCTGGTCCGGGTGGCCATGGCCTTGGCGATCGAGACCGCTTCCATGAAGCCGATCAGCGTGATCACGAGCGCGCTGGACAGCAGGGTGCCCAGCATGTCCAGGCTCAACCTGGGCCATGAGACGGACGGAAGCCCCGAAGGAATCCGCCCGACGACTTCGCCGCCGCCGCTCAGCATGATTCTGTCCTGGCTGATTCCGGCCACGCGCCAGTGGCGGCCGTCGGTTTCGACATCTTCCGGGAGGAGCCGGTCGAGATAAATCCGCGGTGCCGCGCCATCCGTGCCGGGCACGCGCACGAACACGAAGCGGCGCAGCTCGCGCATGCGCAGGCGGTGTTCGCGCTCGATGGTTTTAATCTCGGTTTTCAGAATCTCGATGTCGTAACTGATCGCCAGTGTCCGGGGATGAGTCTGGCCGCCCCCTTTTTCCAGCTTTTGCAGTTGAGCTGTTCTGGCCGCGATTTCGGTTTGCAATTCCTGCGCCCGGTTGGCGGTGGCCACGGCGTATTCGATGGCATTCCTCGCGGTGGCATTCTGAAACTGCGTGATGTCGGCGCTGCCGTTTTGTTCGAAGATGATGGCCCAGCTGACCAGGGTGGAAAGACCGACGACTATCAGCACGCCGGGCCACCGCGGGCGATACTTTCTGAGCAGCAGCATCAAAGCCAGCGCCGCCAGGCCCATCAACAAGGTCGGGACATGAGTGTCCCTGACCTGCTGCAGCACGCCCCAGATGTCCATCAGGAAATGCTCGGTGCGCGCGACGGGCACGCCCAGGATCTTGTTGAGCTGCGACAGCGCGATGATGATCGCCGCCGCATTGGTGAAGCCGACGATCACGGGATGCGACAGGAAATTGATGATGGCGCCCAACCGGAACAAGCCGATTGCGATTTCCATCAATCCGACCATCAGCGAGAGCGCGATCGCGAGCGCGATGAACTGCTCGGTGCCGGGCGCGGCGAATTGCGCGAGCGCGGAACCGGTCAGCAGCGAGACCATCGCCACCGGGCCGGTCGCAAGCTGGTGGGAGGAACCCCACATCGCGCCGATCATCACCGGCAGGAAAGCGGCGTAGAGGCCGTAGTAGGCGGGCATTCCGGCAAGTTGCGCGTAAGCCATCGACTGCGGAACCAGCACCATGGCCACGGTGATCCCGGCGATCAGGTCCGCCCGCAGGCTCTGCCGGGTCAGCGGGAACCAGCCCAGGAAAGGAAAGAAGCGCTTCATTACTTCCGTATCGGCGCCGGCTGCGGGGTGATAGCCATGGGCGTGCCCTGTTTATGAGGTCGTGGAAGTCGTCTGCCGCGGCTCGCCGTTGGGCAGGCGCTCGTGGCATTCCTTGAAGATTCGCACCTGGCAATGACGGCAAATCTCGGCATCAAGCTTCGGATAAATATGGGAAACGGGCCTGGTTTTGACCGGGAAACAGTTCTCCTGTTCCAGGCTGATCATATATCCGCCCTGTGCCAGCAGCTTTTGCACTTCATCTTTCACGCGGTAGAAGTACAGCCCGCCGCCGAGCATGCGCCGTCGCCGCGCCTCCTGCGCCAGCATTTCCGCGCCGGGCATGTCGATGAAATTGATGCCGCTGGCAACGATAAGCACATGTTTCTGGCGGTGATTGAGTTCGTCGATTTCCTCCAGGTAGCGCCGGACGTGGTCGACTGCACCGAAGAAGATCGAACCGTTGATGCGTATGATCTTCAGTTGCGGACAATCGGGCAGCCCGGTATCCGCCGAAAAATGGTAGCTGTCTTCGGTCGGGTCGGGTTTGGCGTCGAGTATCAGCGGCCGGGAAGTGCGTGTCAGATACAGCATCAGCGACAACAGCACCCCGGCGTAGATCGCGAACTCCAGGTTGGCGAACAGCGCCGAGAAAAACGTGATCAGCATGACCGCGATTTCCTGGCGGCTGGTCTTGAATACCGCCTTGACGTAATGGACGTCGATGAGCCCGTAGGCGACCATGAACAGGATGGCCGCCATTACGGCGAGCGGCAGATATTGCGCAAGCGGCGCGACCAGAAGCAGGATGGCGATCAGGGCCAGCGCCGAGAAGATCGCCGCCAGCGGGGTTTTGGCGCCGGACTCGTAATTGAGCCCGCTGCGGTTGAACGAGCCGCTTGCGGCGTAGGCGGAGAAGAAGCTGCCGAAAACGTTCGACAGGCCCTGGCCGATGAACTCCTGATTGCCATCGATACGCTGTCCCGACTTGACGCCGATGGCGCGCGCTATCGACACGGCCTCCGTGAGCGCGAGGATGGTGACCGCCAGCGCCACCGGCAGCGTCTTTTTGATGCTGTCGGCGGACAGGTCGGGCCGCGAAAGTTCGGGCAGGCTGCCCGGCAGCGCGCCGACCATGGTGATGTGGGTGATGTCATGGCCGAAGAACGCGTTCAGGGCGACCGCAAACAGGCTGCCTATGAGCATGGCGGCGATCATGTACGGGAACTTCGGTAAGTACTTGCGGCACAGCATGCCGGCGAGCAGCGTTACCACGCCGACAGCGGCGACGTAGGGATTGATCCCGGTGATTTGGGTAAAGAAGTGGGTCCAGGTGTCGGCGAACGATGATCCGCGCGGGATGTCGACCCCGAAGAAATTCTGGATTTGCGCCGCGAAAATCAGGCAGGCGGCGCCGGCGGTAAAGCTGACCACCACCGTATGGGAAATGAAATTGACCAGCGCTCCCATGCGCGCCAAGCCCATCGCGAGTTGCAATATGCCGGTGAGAAAGGTCAGCGTCAGCACCAGCCCGATATATTCCGTGCTGCCGGGTTCGGCCAGCGGGCTCATGCTGGCAAAGATAAAAATCGAGATGACGTTGGTGGGGCCGGATACGAGATGCCACGACGACCCGAACAGCGCGGCAATCACGGCGGGGACCATCGCCGCATAGAGGCCGTACTGCGGCGGCAGGCCGGCAAGGGTTGCAAACGCCACGCCCTGCGGCAGCACTACGATTGCACCCACCAGCCCGGCGATCGCATCGGCGCGGAGATTGCCGCGGTTCACTCGCGGCCACCAGCGCAGGAAAGGGAGCAGCTGTATCGGCCAGTGACGGAAGAATGAGAAGTTCGGCAGGTTCAATTTTATGGCGGTTTGGGACGGCTTGCTCCCCGCATTATCGGCCATAGCGCCGCCGGGGGGCAATGCTCGGCAAAAAAACCGGGATTTTCAGGTATAATCGCGCCCGAAGAAACATCCCTGAAAATCCGGAAGAAGATGACCGATATGAAACTTCAAAAATCTCTCAGCATGGCGCTCGCGGCGGCATCGATCGCGGCGGCAGGCGGACTCCACGCCGCGGCCGGCGACCCGGTCGCCGGCCAGCAGAAGACCTCGATGTGCGTCGGCTGTCACGGCATCGGCGGCTACAGGACCGCGTTTCCCGAGGTCTACAGCGTGCCCAAGCTTGGCGGCCAGCATGCGGCCTATATGGTCAAGGCGCTGCAGGATTACAAATCCGGCGCGCGCAGGCATCCGTCGATGAAAGCCATCGCGGCGGGCCTTTCCGATCAGGATATGGCGAATCTCGCGGCGTATTATGCTTCCGACTCGGCGAAGTCGGCAGGCAAGTGATCGGGGACAGATCAATGAGGAATTCATCAATGAGAAAAATTCTGTTGGCCGCGGGTTGCGCGGCCTTGTTCGCAAGCACCACGGCTGTGGCGGCCGACCCGGCCGCGGGCAAGGAAAAATCCAAGACCTGTGCCGCATGCCATGGGCCTGACGGCAACAGCCCGGCGCCCGATTTTCCGCGCCTTGCCGGCCAGCACCAGGATTATCTGGCCAAGGCGCTCAGCGATTACAAGTCCGGCGCGCGCAAGAATCCGGTCATGGCGCCGCAGGCGGCCACTCTGTCCAAACGCGACATCGCCGATCTGGCGGCTTATTTCTCGCAGCAGCAGGGACTGGCGCTCAAACGATAAAAACGGGTGACGCCCGTTTTTATTAAGCGAGTCACAGGGCAGCGCCGCCCTTTAATTCGCGCGCTCCTGGTGTGCTATCCCGTAAGTTTCTTGCCCAAATCGTAGGGCGGGAATCCCTTCCCGCCGCGAAGCAAATCCCCGTAGAGGTTGTAGGTCGGCCCATCCTTCGCCGACACCAGTCCGGCGGGAAGGGATTCCCGCCCTACGGCCTAACCGGAACAAATACCCCTTGCATGGCGTTCTTTTTACTCCATTCTTTGGTGTTTTCATTTTAGGAGTTTGTCGAACCCAAGTCCGACAAACTCCTTCCACTTTCGTTATTTCTCCACTGTCAGCCGCGCCGCGCCGCCAGCAGTGCCGCTTCCACGCGGCTCCGCACCTGCAGTTTTTGCAGGATGTTGGTGATGTAGTGCTTGATGGTTTTTTCCGAGAGGTGGAGGCGGTTGCCGATTTCGCGGTTGGTGAGTCCCTGTCCCACCAGCTTGAGGATTTCCCGTTCTCTTTCCGTCAACTCCTCCAACGGATCGGCGGGCCGGCTGCGTGTGAGCGTGACCAGTATTCCCGCCGCGAGCGACGGCGATACGTAGACTTCACCTTGGGCGATGGCGCGCACCACATTGCCCAGTTCGCGCGCGGACACGCCTTTGAGCACGTAGCCGCGCGCGCCCGCCTTGAACGCCGCCAGCATTTTGTCTTCATCCTCGAACACGGTCAGCATCACGATCCTGGTCGCCGGACAGGCCGTGGTGATTTTTTCGGTCGTCACCAATCCGCCCCAGCCGGGCATTCCGATATCGAGCAACACGATGTCGGGCAGCAGGTCGCGCGCCAGGCTTAGCGCCTCTTCGCCGCTCGTAGCCTGGCCGACCACCGCAAAATCCGGTTCGGACTCGAGCGAGTGCACGACGCCTTCCCGGAACAGAGGGTGATCGTCCGCGACGAGGATGCGGATCGGGTCACTCATGATCTTCCGCCGATAGCGCCAGGGGCAGGGAGGCGCGTACCAGGGTTCCCTTGCCTTGGGCGCTCTGCACGCTGAAGGTTCCACCGAGAATCTCGACACGCTCGCGCATCCCGGCCAGCCCGAGGTGGCCGTCGGCGGCGGCTGACCCCGGATCGAATCCTAAGCCGCTGTCCGCGATCTCGACCACCACTGACCGACCGTCGAGCCGCGCCAGCGTGACCCGTTGATCCGCTCCGCCGGCGTGGCGAAATCCATTGGCGAGTGATTCCTGCACCAGCCGGAACAGGGTGATCTTGACCGGCAACGGCGCATCCGCCGGCGTGTTGTCGACGCTCAGAGCGACGCTCCGGCCGGCCTTGCGCTCGTAGTCACGCACCGCGCGCCGCGCGGTCTCGGCGAGCGAGAGCTGCTCGATCTCCGGCAGATGCAGCCCCCCGGAGATAGCGCGCAGATCGTTGAGCGCGAACTGGAGGGCGGAATGGAGGGTGCGGAATTCGTCGCCCACGCCGCGGTCCTTGCCGATATTCGCGACGCAGGTGCCGCACACGTCGGCCAATGATTCCATGCGCATCAGCGCCAGCGCCAGGGCCTGGCCCGGGCCGTCATGAAGGTCGGCTGCGATGCGGTGAAGAAACCGCTCATTGAGCGCAGTGGTGCGCGCGGCCGCGCGCCGCACCCGGTCGTGAAGCTGCTCGTTCTGGGAGAGCAGGGCGGTGAGCTGCGCCACTCTCTCGCGCAGCTCGTTTTGCTGCGAAACGATGGTATTGCTCGCGCGCCGCACGAGGACGGCGAGCAGCGGAAACATCACCAGCGTCGCCGTGCTCACCATGAGCCAGCTGCGCAGCCGCGCGGCGCGCGCTTGCTGCGCCAGTTCATCGGTCGTCTGGTAAAACTCCGAGACCGCGATGACCGTTCCCGTATTTGCGGCGCGCACCGGCGCGTAAGTCTCGATCAGTTGCGGCCACTGCTGGCGCTCGAACTCGTTTTCCGGATCGGTGAGGTCGGCAAGGTGGGAGTGCACCTGGCCGGCGAACGCGGAGGCGAGTCCTGACTTTATTGGAAACCGCCGTCCGATGAGGGCCGGATTGGTGCTGTAGAGGATGCGGCCGTCGGGTGCCCAGATCTTGAATGCCACGATGTGTTCGCCCAGCGGCGTTCCGGTAAGCAACCGATCCAATGCGGTCCTGTCCAAGTCGCGCAGTTGGTCGTTGCCGGCCAGCAACTGTATGTGCGGAGAAACGAAACTGTCCACGTAGAGGCTGGCCACCGTGCCCGCGCGACTGATGACTCCGCTTTCGATCTCCTTCCCCACCCAGGTGCCGACGACCACCATTCCGGTCAGCAAAATGACGGCCCCGCCGGCAAGGAGCAGGCGCACGAGACTGAACCGGGCAAGGAGATTCATGGCGACTGATCATTGTAGCAGGCGGGGCCCGACGCACCTATGGACCAAAGTCGGACGTTTAAGGGCCGAACGTCCGGACCGATCCGCGACCATCGGCCATTGTTCCGTCCCCTTTTTTTTTGCACGATAAACCGAGGTCAGATGGCTGACTGTTTTGGCAGGAGGATGATATGTTCAAGCAACCATGGTTGTTCGCAATACTCGGCGCCGCGATCGCGGCGCTGCCGGGCACGATCATGGCACAACCGGCGGCGAAAGCTAAAACCGCCGGGCTGTCGCCGGCCTGTGCGGCCACTGCGCCGGCCAGGGAGTTTCTGGTGGCTACCGGAGAATGGGACACCGTACCCAAGGGCAAAGACGGGAAGCCCGCGGCGTATAACGACCGCGGGCAGCCACGAGACGCCAACTCCAAGCTGGAGCGCTACACCTTCGATCCCGGCATGATCGTCGTCAAGCGCGGCGATTGCGTGACGCTGCACATCCATTCGGTCAAAGGCAGCCATCACAACGTGACCATCGAGGGCACCGAGATCGGCACCGAAGGCGCTGCGATCACCAACGATGCCGGCGTTTCCACCGGGAAGGCCGTGGCGCGGCCAAGTCCCAACGCGTATGAAGATCCCGCCAAACTCAAAGCCGGCGAGTTCGCGCGCGGCGAGCAAGTGACGCTCAGGTTCCAGGCCAATCAGCCCGGCACCTATCGCATGATTTGCGAGGTACATACGTTCATCGGCGCGAAGGGCGAACTCAAGGGCTACGACGACAAGAACAAGCCGCTCGCGGGTCCGATGGTCGGCTACATCACCGTGCTGCCCTGACCGGTGCAGCGCGATGGCGGGCGCACGGAGGGGGCTCGCGCGCTCGGTGCTCGGGGAGAACAGGACCCGGCGCAGCTGAGGCGAATCGCGGCAGTCGCTTCAGCTGTAGCCGTCCTGTCGCTCACCTTTGTGCTGATGGGCTGGATGCTCGCCCAGGTTGCCGAGCATCCCGGGGTGCCGCGCGAAGTGGGCGAACTGCCCCGCTGGTTCGCCG
>CAYIRZ010000106.1:0-8823 GCA_964365845.1 uncultured Streptomycetaceae bacterium | reverse complement strand
GTTAACGTCAAAAAACTGTACGGCGATCGGTGAGACTTACCCGCTTACGGCTTACCGTTTTCCATTTACCAATGACCTATGACTTCCTACCCTGACGCCGCAAGCACGCAAAGCCCCACCGCGGGACAGCTCAACCTCGACCATGTCGCGCATTTCGTGCCGCACATCGATGCCGCGAGCGCCGCCCTGGAAAAACTCGGGTTCACGCTGACGCCGTTTTCCGCGCAGTCACACCGGCTCGAACCGGAAGGACCGCTGGTGGCGGCCGGCACCGGCAATCGCTGCGTCATGCTGCAGCATGGTTACCTCGAATTCCTGACGCCGACCGGCGACACGCCGGCCGCCAACCAGCTGCTCGCATCGATCAAGCGCTACGCCGGCGTTCATCTCATTGCCTTCGGCACGGCTGCGCCCGACCTCGATCACGCCCGGCTGGCCCAAGGCGGGTTCGACCCGCTAACGCCCGTCGCACTGCAGAGACAGATAGCCACGGAAAACGGCGAGGATACGGCACGCTTCACCGTGGTGCGTGTCGCGTCCGGCACCATGGCCGAGGGCCGCATTCAGTTTGTTCAGCAACACACGCCGCATCTGCTGTGGCAGGCGCGCTGGCTCGTGCATCCCAACCGCGCCACCGGCCTCGCCGGCGTGGTGATCTGCACCGCCGATCCGCAGGAAACGGCCCGGCGCTACGCGCGCTTCACCGGTTTACAGCCACTAGCCGCGGGGCAAACATGGCGGCTCGACACTGCGCGCGGCTATCTGCTCTTCGCCAACTCCGACACCCTGAAACGCCACCTCGGGGTCGAGCCTCCGGCGCTGCCCTGGATCGCGGGCTACGTTCTTCAAAGCAGCGATATCGAAGCGAGCGGCAAGCACCTGCGCGACGCGGGTTTTGAAGGCGACGTACTGGGCGGCCGGCGCCTGCTGCTGAAACTGCCGGAGACACTCGGGGGCTTCATCATTTTCGAGCCGCCGGAGAGCGGCGCGCTCAGTTTCGACTAAGAGCGCATATCAAAAAGATCGAAACCTGTGATTTTCTTAAGCAGCCTGTCGCCGAAGCGTCGATCAACAACGACCCGTTAACGCTACCCGTTCCGGTGAATGGGGCCAAGTCCGACAGGCTGCTAGAGCGAGCCGCTGATGCCCGCCTTCTTCACTACCGCGGCATACTTCGCGATGTCTTCCCTGATGATTTTGGCGAAGTCATCCGCAGTGCCGCCGATCGGATCGTAGCCCAGATTGTTGAGCCGCTGCAGCACCTCGGGCGTCTTGAGGCTCGCGACGATGACCCGGTTGATCCTGGCCACGATGTCCCGGGTTACGCCCGCGGGCGCGACCACGCCGAACCAGGGCTCGATCACATACCCTTTCAACCCGGATTCCGCAATCGTTGGCACGTTGGGTAAGCTGGCAGCACGTGTGCCGCCGGTAACCGCGAGGATTTTCAGCTTCCCGTCGTCGGCATAGCGTTTGACCAATGCCAGGTCCGCAAACATCATGTCGATCTGCCCGCCGATCACATCGGTAAGCGCCGGCGCCGTGCCTTTGTACGGGACGTGCAGAATATCCGCGCCCGCCATGGCCTTCAGCAGTTCCGCGGCCAGGCTCGACATGCTGCCGGTGCCCGACGAACCGTAGCTCAGGTATCCGGCTTTCCTCTTCGCGATCGCGATCAGTTCCCTGACGTTCCTGGCCGGAACCACGGGGTTGATCCCCAACGCATACGGCACATGCGCGACCAGGACGATCGGCGTGAAGTCCTTGAGCGAATCATAGGGCAGCTTCTTGTACAGGCTCGGGGCCACCGCCATATTGCTCGATCCGCCCATGGCCAGCGTATAGCCGTCGCCCGGCGATTTGGCCGCGGCATCGAGACCCACGGTGCCGCCCGCGCCGCCGCGATTCTCGACCACCACGGTCTGGCCCCACTGTTCGGTCAGTTTCTGGCCGACCAGCCGCCCCAGAACGTCATTGGGGCCGCCCGGCGCGAACGGCACGATCAGGCGTATCGTCTTCACCGGATAGCTCGCGGACTGGGCGAGCGCATTGCCGGCACACAGGACCGACAATGCGGCAGCGGCAAAGCAGGTTTTCACGGCAGCATGCTCCTCGTAACAGTTTTATTACGGCCGGCAAGCCACGCGCCGGCATGAACCGGCGCCTCTGTTACTGGGGCT
The DNA here is from genome assembly GCA_964365845.1 of uncultured Streptomycetaceae bacterium. Classification (GTDB taxonomy): domain Bacteria; phylum Pseudomonadota; class Gammaproteobacteria; order Burkholderiales; family SG8-41; genus CAKKQX01. The sequence continues at coordinate 6,643 of CAYIRZ010000106.1, read as the reverse complement.
TGATCCCGGCTGCCTTGACCACTTTGGCGTACTTGTCGATTTCAGCCGCGACCGTTTTGGAAAATTCCGCCGGAGAATTAGTCATCGCCACGGCGCCGTTTTTCTCGAACAGTGCCGCCATCTCCGGCGACTGCGCGATTTTGACCAGCTCGTCATGCAGCCGCTTGACGATCGCGGCCGGCGTGCCCTTGGGCGCGAAAAAACCGAGCCACAGCGACGCCTCATATCCCGGGTAACCGGATTCGGCGACCGACGGCACCTCGGGCAGCGATGGCGAGCGCTTGGTCGTGCCCACCGCCAGCGGCCGCAGCTTACCGGACTTGGCATGCGGTAAAACCGCCGGCATGCTGCCGAACAGCGCCTGGACCTGTCCCCCGATAGTGGCAGCGCCGGCCGGGCCGTTGCCATTGTACGGCACATGCACGATGTCGATGCCGGCCGCCATCTTCAGCATCTCCATCGCCAGTTGCGTGGTCGAGCCGGTACCCGCCGAGGCGAAATTCAGCTTGCCGGGCTGCGATTTGACGAGCGCCACGAACTCCTTGAGCGAATTCGCCTTGACGCCGGGATGCACCACCAGCAGGTACGGCGTGCTCGCCACCAGCGTAATCGGCGCGAAGTCCTTGACCGGGTCGTACTTGATCTTGCTGTAGACGTTGGGGGCGATGACATGGGTGCTGGTGGTGCCCATGGTCAACGTATAGCCATCGGGGTTCGCCCTGGCGGCGATCTCGGTGCCGATCGTGCCGCCGGCGCCGCCGCGGTTGTCGATCACGATCTGCTGGCCGAGCTTCTCGCCGAGTTTCTGCCCGACCAGGCGCGCGATGATATCGGTGGAGCCGCCCGGCGGGAACGCCACGATCAGCCGGATCGGCTTATTGGGATATTTGTCCTGCGCAAAAGCAGTCCCGGACATTGCCACTATCACGGCGGCAAACGCCACGAGTGCGGTGTGAGTCAGTTTTTTCATGGTTTCCTCCTTTTTTAGTATGGCGCGCGGCGACATTGCCGCACGCTGCTGAAATGGGGATTCTACAGGACCGCGGCCGCGCCGGCAGCCGGACCTTCCCGGGATTGTAGAGTCTCTTAAAAAAAAAGCCGCGCCTTGCGGCGCGGCAGTATCTGTTCAACTTCCTCCTGCTTCGAAGACCGCGGATTTCAAAGCACAGTCGACCCGGCGACCGCCTCTTCGCGCTTCTTGCGGATTGACGGGACGATCATGAATATCAGCAAGAGAGCAGTCGCAATCAGGAAGGCGGCGCTGATCGGGCGCGTGACGAACACCGTGGGATCGCCGCGCGAAATGAGCAGGGCACGCCGCAGGTTTTCCTCCATCAGCGGGCCCAGCACGAATGCCAGAATCAGCGGCGCCGGCTCGCACTTGAGCTTCATGAATACGTAGCCCAATATGCCGAAGAAGATCGCCATGTAGATGTCGAGATCCAGATTGTTGACGCTGTAGACCCCGATCGCCATGAAGGCCATGATCGCCGGGAACAGGAACCGGTACGGCACCTTGAGCAGCTTGATCCACAGCCCGACCAGCGGCAGGTTGAGAATCACCAGCATGGCATTGCCGATCCACATGCTGACGATCAGGCCCCAGAACAGGTCGGGCCGCTGGGTCATCACCTGTGGGCCGGGCGAGATGCCCTGGATGGTGAGGGCGCCCAGCATCAGCGCCATGGTCGCGCCGTGCGGGATACCCAGCGTGAGCGTGGTGATGTAAGCGCACTGCACGGCCGCATTGTTGGCCGATTCCGGCGCCGCGACGCCCTCGATCGCGCCCTTGCCGAACCGCGAAGGATCCTTGGCGACTTTCTTCTCTACGGCGTAGGCCGAGAACGCGCTGATCGTCGGCCCCCCGCCAGGCAGCGTGCCGAAAAACGCGCCGATTGCAGTGCCGCGCAGGATCGCGGGGAAGGAATCCTTCAGGTCCTGCCAGGTCGGCATCAGCCCCGAGACTTTTTTATTGAGAACGTCGCGGCTCGCAGTGTCCGCTTTGTCCCCGAGATTGGACAGGATTTCCGCGAAACCGAACAGGCCCATGGCCAGCATGGAAAAGCTCAGGCCGTCGGCCAGGCCCGAGGCCCCGAAGGTGAAGCGCGACATGCCGGAATTGACGTCGGTGCCGACGATGCCGATCAAGAGGCCCAACACGATCATGGCTATCGTCTTGAGCAGCCCCCCGTGGGCCAGCACGGCCGCGGCAATCAGCGCCATGACCATCAGCGAGAAGTACTCGGGCGCGCCGAACTTGAGCGCGATTTCCGCCAGGGGCGGCCCCACCAGCGCGACTATGAGGGTGCCGACCGAGCCGGCGAAGAACGAGCCGATCGCGGCAATCGCCAGCGCCGGCCCGGCGCGGCCCTGCTTCGCCATCTGGTAACCGTCAATACAGGTGACCACCGAGGACGATTCGCCCGGCAGATTGACCAGAATCGCGGTAGTCGAGCCGCCATACTGCGTGCCGTAATAAATACCGGACAGCATGATGATGGCGCCGACCGCGTTCAGATTGAAGGTGAGCGGCAGCAGCATGGCGACCGCCGCCACCGGTCCGATGCCAGGCAGCACCCCGACCAGGGTGCCGACCAGTACGCCGATAAAGCAATACCACAGGTTTATCGGCGAAACCGCCGTCGTGAAGCCCAGCGCTAGGTTTGGTAAAAGTTGTGAAAAATCCATGTTATCTCCACCAGAACAGGGGGTAGGGCAGATCGATGCCGTAGATGAAAACCCCGACCGCACCCGCGATCAGCACCACGCTCAGAACCAAGACCTCCTTCCACCTGAACACCTGGCCCGCCGCGGCGCTGAGCACAATCAAACCGAACAGCGCCGGAACGAAGCCGACGTGATCAATGCCCCAGGCGAAGAAGGCAAACCCCAAGCCCAGCAGGATCATCGGCTTCCAGGCGAACGGCTTGATCCGCTCGCCCTCCGTCTTGAGCGAGAGCACGGAAACGATGACTCCTAAAACAATAAGGAGGGCTCCCAGCCAGGTGGGAAAGTAGCCCGGGCCCATGCGCATCGCCGTGCCCATGGGATAGTCCTGGGATATGTATACCGCCAGTATGCCAAAGACTAAAAACATGATCCCGGCCCAGAAGTCTTCCGGATTTGTTATCTTCAGTTGCACAATTTTCTCTCCTAACGATCTTTTATATATTTGTAAGAATTTCTGCAGCCCTGCTTATAGAACTCGCCTTCGATGGAAACAAAAGTGGGAGACTTTAGTCTTCAAGTCTTACAGAAGCCTTACTTCGGGAATTTTCAAATGCTCCCGAATATCGCGAAACCTCTAAGCATGGCCCGCCAAAATATGGCGCCGGGCGCACAAAAAACCAATGCCTCGGCTACCCCCAGATTTTTTGTATTTCAAACCACGACACTTTACACAATACTGCCTGTTCACGACAACCTGCTTCTTTGTCGTCGACTATATTGCACCGCAACAATATACTTGGTCTAACCAAAATTGCGCAATGAGACCGGGATTACTGCTGGCTTACCGCACCCGCCTTGATCAGGTTCGCGAGGCGTTGGGTTTCGGTTTTGATGAATGCAGCAAATTCTCCGGGCGTGCCGCCTCCAATCACCAGCCCCAGTTGATCCAGGCGTTGCCTGACATCAGGCATCTCCAGCGCCTTGTTCGCCTCGCGGTTAAGCTTTTCGATGACCGGTTTCGGCGTTTTGGCCGGCGCCGCCATGCCGAACCAGACCTTCGCATCCGCATTCTTGATCCCGAGTTCGGCAAAAGAAGGCACATCGGGCAGCACGGGCTGCCGTTTCGCATCCGCCACGCCCAGCACCTTGACACGGCCGGCCTTGATCTGCGTCTCGCCGCTGACCGTGGTGGTATGCATCAGGTTGATCTGGCCGCCGACGACATCGGTCAATGACAGTGCCGCGCCTTTATAGGGCACGTGCGTAACACTGATGCCGGTTGCGGCCTGAAACAACGCAAGCCCGATATGCAGGCTGCTGCCGAGCCCCGACGATCCCCAATTCACCTTGCCGGGATTGGCCTTGGCGTAATCGATCAGTTCCTTGGCGTTCTTCGGCGGAAAAGCAGGATGGGCGACAATGATAAGCGGCGCGTAACCCAGAAACACCACGGGCGCGAAATCATCGATGTGATACGGCGGATTCTTGCGCAGCAATACATTGTTGATGCTGGGGCCGGGGTTGGCCACCAGCAGCGTATAGCCGTCGGGCGTCGCTTTGGCCACGGTATCCGCGCCTATCGATCCGCCGGCGCCGGGGCGGTTGTCGATAACGAACTGCTGGCCCCAGGCCTCGGTCAGCTTCTGCCCGATCAGGCGCGCAATGATGTCGTTCGAGGCCCCCGGGGGGAACGGCACCACCCAGCGCACCGGCTTGCTGGGATAGTCAGACGCCGTGCCCTGCCCCCACGTGGCGCCGGCAGCACCCGCGCCTATCGCCAGCCCCGCCAGCATGCCTGCCACGCGTATGCTGCTTTTCATGTTGCCCTCCTGCCATGCATGTCTGACACCGCGCTTGCTGCCGAGGATATCATTTTAACTCTGTAGGAGTTTGTCGGGGCTCAGTCCGACAAACTCCCAGGGCCTCCGGATTGACGACATTGACCGGCTTGCCGTCGAGGTAGGCAAGGATCTGATCGAATGCCCCGCTGAACTGGGCTTCGTATGCATCCCTTTCGACATAGCCGATATGCGGTGTGCACACGGCGTTATCCAGGGCGAGCAGCGGATGGCCGGCATTGAGCACCGGCTCTTCCTCGTAGACATCGACCGCCGCCATGCCGGGACGGCCGGCCTTGAGCGCGTTCACCAGCACGCCCGGTTCGATCAATCCGGCGCGGCTGGTGTTGACGATAAGCGCGGTCGGTTTCATTTGCGCAAGATCAGCGGCGGTGACGATGCCGCGTGTCGCATCGTTAAGGCGCAGATGCAACGAAAGCACGTCGCTCTCCTCGAAGAATGCCTCGCGGCTGCGCGCCGGCGTATAACCATCCGTGCGCGCCCGGACCAGCGACGCCTCGCGCCCCCACGTCAGCACTTTCATGCCGAAAGCCTTGCCGTAGCCGGCCATCACCGCGCCGATACGGCCGTAACCGTAGATGCCGAGCGTCCGGCCGCGCAAGGTGGTACCGATGGTCGACTGCCAGAGGCCGGCCTTGAGCGCGGCGACTTCCTGCGGAATATGGCGCAATGTTGCGATGATGAGCCCCCAGGTCAGCTCGGCCGTGGCATAAGACGGGCGGCCCGGATGCATGTTGGAGGACAGAACCACGCCGCGCTGGGTGCAGGTATCGACATCGATGTGCGGATAAACGCTGTGCTGGCTGATGATCCTGAGCTTGTCGAGCCGTTCCAGCAGCGGCGCGCGGATCGGCGTGCGCTCGCGGATCAGCACCAATGCCTCGGTGTCCCTGAGGCGCTCGGCCAGCACGCCGACATCCTGGGTGTGGTCGTTCCAGATCGTGACATTGTGTCCGGCAAGCTTGGGAAAGCACGCCAGGGTGCGCACTACGTTCTGGTAATCGTCGAGTATGGTGATGTTCATTTCAAAATCCTTGGGCCACAGAGGACACAGAGTTCACAGAGGAAATCCATCAAAATACCCATCAAAATAAATCAAAAGCTCTAAACCGCAGAACACAGGAGTTTTTTGCAACACATTGTTTTAATTTATTTTTCTCTGTGTCCTCTGTGTTCTCTGTGGCTAATGTTTTTTTAATCCAGCCAGCCGTCGGCGCGCGTCTGCGCCAGCACCTTGTCCACGATCTGCGGCGCATGACCGATATACGTCGTGGGATCGAGCGCGGCGTGCAATTCGTCCTGCGACAGCGCTTCGCGCACCCTGTCATTCTGCATCAGCGACTGCTCGAAGGTAATGCCCTGTTCCCTGCCGTGCATGGCTGCTTCATAGACCAGTTCATGCGCGGTCTGCTTGCCGACCTTGCCGGAGAGCGCGAACATCACGCGCTCGGAAAGCAGGAAGCCGCCCAGCAGATCGAGATTTTCGCGCATCCGTTCGACGTTGACCACCAGCCCCGACAGCGCGTACTTCATCATCGCCAGCAGCCCCCCGGTCATCAGGCACGACTCGGGCAGCGCCTTCCATTCGCCGCGCCATGCCGAACCGTCGCGCTCGTGCTCGATCACCATGCACTCCAGCATGAACGCCGCGTTGTAGCGCAGCGCGCGGCCCACCGCGACCGCCGCTTCGGCGGTCGAGGGATTGCGCTTGTGCGGCATGGTCGAGGAACCGACCTTGCCCTCGCTGAAAGGCTCGGCGATCTCGTCGATTTCGTTATGTTCGAGGGTCACGATCTCGTTGGCGATCTTGCCGAGCGTGCCGCCGATGATCGCGAGCACGCATACGTATTCGGCAAAACGGTCGCGCGCCGGCTGCCAGTTGATGTCGGCAACGCCCAGCTCCAGTCGCCTCATCAAGCGTTCCTCGAGTTCGGGCGCCTGCGGTCCGAACGAGGCCTGCGTGCCCACCGCCCCCGCCATGCCGCCCACGAACAGGCGTTTCTCGAGTTCGCGCAGCCGCTGATAGTTGCGCCCCATTTCGGAGAGCCAGATCGCGCACTTGTGACCGAAGGTGATAGGCAGCGCCTGCACGCCATGCGAGCGCCCCACCATCG